>JUNU01000342.1 GCA_001067655.1 Neisseria lactamica | reverse complement strand
CGTTCGTCTTGGGTCAGTTGTGTGTAGCTCATGGCAATCTTTCTTGCAGGAAAGTTGCACTTCAAATGCGAATCCGCCGTCGTCTGAAAAATATTCAGACGACCTTTTTTATGAAGCAAACAGTTAATCAATACTCCCCTTCCCTACCATCATACTTGCGTATAGAAACCTATCTTCAATCGCAAACATATCCATAATAAAAACCAACAAACCAAATCTTCTTCATGGACATCTATCCGTTTGCTTGAAAGTGGGCGCATATGGAATGTCCCATTCCTATCGAGTCTGCCATCAAAGACGGATATAAAACAAGACAATGAGCCGTGAAAATCTGTCACCACAACAAGCACATACCCTCCCCTCTATACATCCAAAGACAGCAGGTCGTCTGAATTCTTCTTTTAAAGATAAAAAAATGCAGATAAAAAAACGGGCCGCCAAAAGGCGACCCTAAGAAACTCTTGCAGCTGGGAGTAATAGCAAGAGATTACGACACTTTAACCTGGTTTATGCCGGAGAAACGACGCATCAGCTCTGGAATGGCTTCGGCATTCGAAGCAACAGTGATGCCCATTCTCCGCATTTCATAGATAGTCTCGATGGTGCTTTCAGGCGCGTAGCCGTGGCAGGCACCGAGATTGACAATAATATGAAGATTATCGCTGTACCAAGACAATTGCTTGGCCGTATTGGCGACAGTTTCTTCGATGGCCAATCCGCCAATAATAACAGTATCGGCTTTTTGTTCGTGCAGCCATTCCAACAGTCCTGTGCTGTTTGCCTCATTGGCTTCATGAAAACAAGCACCGTGAACATGTTTACCGCTTAATTCGAGCGCATGATCGTAATCTGCCGGAGAGGGCAAACCTTGGAGCAAATGCGTCCCGCGACAACCTCCGGCGCATTGGCTAAAAAAACCGGACGGTCGGCCGAACATAACACCGTTGCGATTGACGACGGTCGCACAAATGCTCCCCGGATCAATGCTCACATTCTCAATTAAAACCCTTTTATCTGCCAACGCTGCCTGGCGGTTAAGTTCATTAACCATATTTTCCGGGCGCAATAAAAAATGGGTTGCATTAGCAGCCATACAGGTGAAGCGAAATTGCGGTTGGATGTCGATTGCAACGGTAGTCATATGGTATGGCTCTCTTTATTTAATTCTATTCTGCAAACAGAATCAGGATCGCTCCGTTCAATCACTGACACCAGACGAATGGTTTAATTTGAAGATAATCGGTATATTTATGATGAGCGGTATAATATCAGGATAATCGTTATATGGCTAGTAAATAATTTAAGATTTGTAACAATACTTGCAGTAAATATAATTTTTGTGGTATTTAAGGTTAACACTCTAATCAATTATCATTTTTAAGCGATTATTTTTATTCATTAATTTTTTATTAATTCCATGATTTCCCTGTATTTTCAAAATATGGGACACCATGAATAAAACTGTTGTTTAAAAGAAAAATATGCCTCTAGAAAGCGAAAAATTGTTGGCAATATCCGCGTTACAAGCTGATTTTTCTCCACCAAGGGCAAAAATAAACGGTGCAAAAACCTTGCCATACCAACCGCCACAGCCCCAAACAAATAAAACGCGCAACACAGTCCCTAGGAATTTCTACAAAAAAAGCTACCTGAAGATTCAGGTAACCTTTTTTTGCGCCAACACCTTATTTCAACGTCGCCTTCGCCGCTTCCCGTTGCAAATGCCGCTGCATATAGCCGGCAAACGGTTCAGCGTTCGGCAGCACTTGGGCGCGGAACATGCCCCAGCTCAAGAGAGCGGTCAAGTATATATCGAGCGCGCTGAAATGTTGTCCCACGGCGTATTCGCGGCCGTCGGCCAGCAGGGTTTGCAGGGTGTGCAGCGCGGTATCGAAATCGCCGTAGCCAAGGGAAGGGCGCCATTCCTCGCTCTGCGGCACTTGACGCCAGCGGTCGAGAATGGCGTATTCGAGCTGAGAACCAAACGACAGCCAGCGGTAGTATTGCCCGCGCTCCGGCGTGCCAGCAGCCGGGATCAGCCGTTTTTCGGGGAAAAGTTCGGCCAGATAGGTGAGGATGGCGGGCAACTCGGTAATCACTTGCCCAGCATGTTTGATAGCGGGTACTTTGCCCATCGGGTTGATGGCTAGATAGTCCGCCTCTTTGAGCTGCGGGTAATCCAGCACCACGTTGTCGTAATCCGCGCCGCATTCGGTCAGCATCCAGCGTACATTGGTGCCGCGTGAAGGATTTGCAGTATAGAGGGTGATTTTGCTCATGATGTTTCCTTGTCCAATTGTGGGTGAGGTGTTTGCAGGCTGTCTAAAACCCAGTCAGGATACCTCATGGCTGTGTCAGTTTCTGTCAGCAGCATGGTCTTGGTCAAACCGCATCGCACTAGCGGCTCAAATCAAACGCGCTCAAATCCAGCCCTTCATGCTGCCGCCAGCGTTGCAGCAGCAGGCGGTGCGGCATGGGATAGGCTGCGCCGGTTTGAATCTGCGCGATGCGGTCGCAACGGAAATGGCGGAATGCCTGCCGCAAGGTGCACCAAGCCGCCAGAAGCCGCGCGTTGTCCCAATAGCCCAACGCCACCGGCCACACCGTGCGTCGGCTGGCCTGCCCTTGCACATCGGTGTAGCTGAAACTGAGTGTCTGCTCCTGCCGCAAAGCCTGCCGCACCTGCGCCAGAACGTGTTCTTCGTCGTGTCCGAACGTCGTTGCGCAGTTAATCGGATACACCGCATGGGCTTCTGCCTGCTCCGCCAAGCGCGCGGGCAGCACTGCGTGCACTTTACCCAACACCGAGCGTGCCGCCGCCGCCATTTCGCCATCAGCATGCGCCGCCGCCCAGCGCATGCCTAGCATCAGTGCTTCGAGCTCGTTTTCGCTGAACATCAGCGGCGGCAGGTTGCAATCCTGCTGCAACACAAAGCCCACGCCTGCTTCCCCGTCTATCACCGCGCCCTGATGGCGCAGCGTGTCTATGTCGCGGTATACCGAGCGCACGCTGATGCACAGCTCCTGCGCCAGCAGCCGCGCGCTTTTCAGATGGCGGCTGGTGCGCAAAAGCTGCAAGAGTTTGAGCAGGCGGTCGGTACGGTTGGGCATGGTGGCTCTCCTTGATTTCCTGTGAGGAAGGGGGCAGTTTGTTTGATTTCTGAAATATGCGGATAACCGGGCAGCCTGATTGCCTACGCATTGCTGCATCAGGCATGGCCGTCATGGGAAGCGGAAGAGTAGCGGGTTCGGGCTTGAATGGGCAAGGGTTCCGATTCGATTTCGTTTACCACCAAGCGGTTAAGGAGTCATGGCAATTGCACGAAAGGTCGTCTGAAAATAGTTTTCAGACGACCTTTGCTTCAATCAAACTTGAATCAATGCCTAAAATGGCGAACACCCGTTACCACCATGGCAATGCCGTGTTCGTCCGCTGCGTCGAAAACTTCCTGATCGCGCATCGAGCCTGCGGGGTGGATGATGGCTTTGATGCCCTGTTCGGCGATGACGTCCACGCCGTCGCGGAACGGGAAGAAGGCGTCGGAGGCGGCGCATGCGCCATTTAAGTCCAAACCTGCGTCCTGCGCTTTGCGGGCGGCGATACGGGTGCTGTCCACGCGGCTCATTTGGCCTGCACCGATGCCGTAGGTTTGGCCGCCTTTGCCGAACACGATGGCGTTGGATTTGACGTATTTGGCGACGTTCCAAACAAACAGCAAATCGTTCCATTCCTGCTCGGTCGGTTGGCGTTTGGAGACGACTTTCAAATCGGCGCGGCTGATGCGGTGGATGTCGGGCGTTTGTACCAACAGCCCACCGCCGACGCGTTTGAGTTCAAAGCGGTTTGCGCCTGCTTCAAGCGGCACTTCCAAAACGCGCACGTTTTTCTTGGCGGCGGCGATTTCGAGGGCTTCGGCAGTGAACTTCGGCGCCATCAAGACTTCCATAAATTGGTTGTC
The DNA here is from genome assembly GCA_001067655.1 of Neisseria lactamica. Taxonomy (GTDB): domain Bacteria; phylum Pseudomonadota; class Gammaproteobacteria; order Burkholderiales; family Neisseriaceae; genus Neisseria; species Neisseria lactamica_B. The sequence continues at coordinate 5,286 of JUNU01000342.1, read as the reverse complement.
GGTAATCTGTTTCACGGTTGCGCCGTCCACTTCGCGGTTGAAGGCGATGATGCCGCCGAACGCGCTGGTGGTGTCGGTGGCGTAGGCGAGTTTGTAGGCGGTCAATGTATCGGCTGCAACGGCGACACCGCACGGATTGGCGTGTTTCACAATCACGCAGGCGGGCGCGTCGAAGGATTTGACGGCTTCCCAAGCGGCATCGGCATCGGCGATGTTGTTATACGACAATTCTTTGCCTTGGAGCTGTTTGTAGGCGGCGAGGCTGCCTGCGGCGGGGTACACATCGCGATAGAACGCGGCGCGTTGGTGCGGGTTTTCGCCGTAGCGCATGTCTTGCACTTTAATCCAGCTTTGGTTGAACTGGCTGGGGAATTCGCCGATTTCGGGCGTGCCGCTCAACACGTCGTCTGAAAGCGAGGTGAGGTAGTTGGAAATCATGCCGTCGTATTGGGCGGTGTGGCTGAACGCTTTGCGCGACAGGTTGAAGCGGGTTTTGTCGCTCAACGCGCCGCCGTTGGCTTCCATTTCGGCGACAATGGCGGGGAAGTCGGCGGTGTCGGTAACGATGGCGACGTGTTTCCAGTTTTTCGCGGCGGAGCGCACCATGGTCGGGCCGCCGATGTCGATGTTTTCAATCGCGTCTTCCAGCGTGCAGTTTGGTTTGGCGATGGTGGCGGCGAAGGGGTAAAGGTTGACGCACACGAGGTCGATGTTGCCGATGCCGTGCTCTTCCATCTTGGCAACGTGTTCTCCCAAATCGCGCCGCCCCAAAATACCGCCGTGGATTTTCGGATGCAGCGTTTTCACGCGGCCGTCGAGCATTTCGGGGAAACCGGTGTAGTCGGCGACTTCAATCACGGGAACGCCCGCATCAGCAAGCAGCTTCGCCGTGCCGCCGGTGGAGAGGATTTCGACACCGAGTTTGTGCAGGGTTTGGGCAAATTCGACTGCGCCGTTTTTGTCGGACAGGCTGATCAGGGCGCGTTTGATGGAAGGCATGGGGATTCCTTTTAAACAGAGATTTATAACTGGAAACAAACACTTTCAGGGGCGGTATTATCCCCTAGTTTCGGGTTTTTGGCAGCAGTTTTCTGGAAATATTGTTGACAATTTTCTAGAAAAAAGGTCGTCTGAATTGATTTTCAGACGACCTTTCTGCCTTTCCCTTCCGTCATTATTGCCTGCTTAAGACTAACGATTCAGATACGCCCGTCCTGCGGCTGACAGCTCAGACAAAACCCGCGCCGACGGTTTTCAGATGACCCTTTTCCCCGCCCTGCTTATTCAAACCCCATTTTCCTTGCCGTTGCCACTGCGCCCGCCATCGTGATGCACAAAGGCATCAGCAGGGCGGCGGGGGCGTAGGTGAGTTCGAAGATGAAGACTATGGCGGTCAGGGGCATTTTGAGGGAAACGCCGAGAAAAGCCGCCGCGCCGATGACAGCGGCACTTTCAGACGACATGGCGGGGAAGAAGGTGTTCCACGCGGCTGCGGCGGCGAAGGCGATGGTGCTGCCGAGCATCATGGACGGGGTAATCAGCCCGCCGTATGCGCCTGCGGCGAGTGCGAGCAGGACGACGAACCATTTGACGGCGGTCATTTCCAAGCTGTACCGCCAGTCGGTCATGCCGCCGAATGTAAGCTGGTTGCCCGCCTTGCCGTTGCCCAGTATTTCGGGAAACCAAACGGAAACGATGCCGATAAGGGCGAATAAGGCAATCGCCAAAGGAATGATTTTCGGGTCGTTGCGCTTTAAGAAGGGAAATTTTTTGGCACTGCGCTGAAACCATACCGCCGTTGCGCCCAAAACGGGGCCGATGGCGGCGGCAAACCACAGCAGCGGGATGTTCACATCGAGATGGGCGGGATGGTATTGCTGCACGTCGCCCAAGCCGATGCGGGCGATGGCGGTGGCGGTGACGGAAGTCAGCAATGCGGCGGCCACTGCCTGTTGCGTCCAAATGCCCAACATGGCTTCGAGGATGAAGAACGTGGAGGCGAGCGGGACGTTATAGACCGCCGCCAAACCTGCACCCGACGCACAGGCGAGCAGCAGGCGTGTGTCATCTTCGTCCAAACCCAAACGCCTGCCGCCGACGGATGCAAACGCGGCGGTCATTTCACGCGGGGCGACTTCGCGTCCGAGCGGGGAACCGAGTCCGACGGTGATGATTTGCAGCAGCGCATGGGAAACGGTGGTCAAAAACGGCAGCCCCTGCAAGGGCTGCTTCAAGGCTGCCTTGATTTCGATTTGCGGCCTACCGAAACGTTTGAGCGACCACCAGCCGAACCCTACCGCGACGCCGCACAAAATCAATACGAGGACGCGGCGTTCAGACGCCGTTTGAACCACGCCTTCCCGAAAGGAAACATGCCCGCCGTCCGTGCCGTAACCGTAAGCCGTGTGTTGGATAAAGTGCATTAAGCTCCGTCAAGGCAATGCCGACCATGCCGCCGACGATGCCGGCGAGGATGAGGGCTATCCAAAGTTTGTGCGTATGTTTCATGGGAATTTTGTTTTTGAGACAGGGTTCGGCGGTTTCGTTAAAAAATCAAACGGCCTCAATTAACATTGAGCGGATAGCTTTTCGGCGCAACGTGTGTCTTGCCGTTGTAAGGAATCGCATATTTCTGATTTTTATAACGTTTTTTGCCATCCACCCCCTGAACCGTTGCGCTTAATGCCCAAACGCCTGAGACTGAAGGACGGTTTTTGTCAAAAGCAATTTTCGCATCGATGCTGGCATAGCGGTCTTCACAATTACGTTTTTCCCGCCCTTTGTATTCATCACAATTGCCATAATATGCGCCATTATCTTTACCATTCACAATGAAGCTGCGACGGATACGGTTGCTATTATCGGTAAACAGAAAGTTTCTTCCAGTTGTCGTTTCGCCTTGCCCCGTATAGCCTGATTCGACAGCGTAGCCCCAGTTTTGCTCACCCATCTGGACAAACCGCCAATCCTTATTCTCCGGCACATCCCCCCATGCGCCGAGTTCATCGCTTCCATGTTGTTTGATTGCCCATTTCCCGTCTGTTTTTTCCAAAACAAACAATTCTGCCAGCCCCGAAGAAGCATGCGCGTCCCGTTTGACTTTGAGCTTCATATCGTAGGCAAAACCCGTGTACAACACATAGCGCGTAGGCGTGCCGTTGCGGGTGACAACATGGTCGGCAACAGGTTTCATACAATACATGACATCGGACGTCTGATTACTGTCTTTCGGCAGCTTGGCAAGCTGGCAGTTTTCAGCGGCAAGCGGATGGTTGTAATACCGGGCAATTACTGCTTGGACGGCAGCTTTGTCATTATTGGGCGCAGCCGATGCCAAAACGGGGCTAGCGGCAAGCAACAGGGCAATCATATATTTCATCGAAAATTTCCTAATATTTTTAAAACCACATTAAAACAAGATACTTGCGTACCTTCTCAGGTCGTCTGAAATCCGATTCACACGTTTTCAGACGACCCCTTACGCACTCTTTCCTCTGTTCGACAGCCATCCCACCACAAACGTCGAAGCGATGACGATAAATACGCCCGAAGCGGACACGGCGGATAAATGTTCGCCCAGAATCAGTACCGCCATGATGACGCCGATGACGGGTTCGAGCGAAATCAAGAGGCCGGAGACATTGGCAGGGACTTTGTTCATGCCCTTGTTCCATAAAAGATAGGCAAGCCAACTGCATCCAATCCCCAAATACAAAACCGACAACACGCCGCCCCACGACCAGCGGACTTCATAACTTTCAGCCAACACCAGCGAAAACGGCAGACACAACACCGCCGCCGCCGCCATGGAAGCAGAAGTAAATGCGGGCACGCCGATGCGGGCAATCATCTCTCGGCTCGGGCGAATCACACCGGCAAAGCCGATTCCGGCAAGCAAAATCAGCAAACAGCCGAACCAATCGACCGCGCCGCCCTCTTCCACGCCGCCCAACACCATCATCCCAATCCCGACAAACGCCGCCGCACCGCAAATCCAGTGGTAAATTTTCGCTTTGTCGTTGAAAAAGAAATGCCCGACAAACACCACCAGCAAAGGTTCAAGCCCGACCATGGTAATCGCGCTGGCGGCAGAGGTGTATTTCAAACCGATAAACTGAAGCAGCAAAACCACGACGTAATTGATAAAGGCAATCCACAACAAGGGCTTCCATTCGCGGCGCGGAATCTTGCCGAAATGACGGTAACAGGAAGGCAGCATTATCAACGCAGCAATCAGCAGCCGCGCCTCAACCATCAGCGCGGCATCAAGCATCTCGTAGGAATATTTGGCGGCAATAAACGAACTGCCCCAAATAATCAAGGAAAGGACTTGATAGAACATTTCAGACGACCTCAGCCCTCCAGCAGACCGTGCTGCAACAGTTTCTTACGCAGCGTATTGCGGTTCAGCCCCAAAATCACCGCCGCTTTAGACTGATTGCCGCCGCATTGTTCCATTACACACGCGAGCATCGGTTTTTCCACTTGGTGCAACACCATATCGTACACGCCGCAAGGCTCCGTACCGTTCAAATCTCTGAAATATTGTTGCAAATTCTGTTCAACGCATTGCGCAATATCGGGGATGGGTTGTTTCATAACATATCCTCCTTCGTTATTTTTAAAAGATGACAGGTCGTCTGAAACGGGTTCAGACGACGTTTGTTGAGTTTGAATTAAATAGATTGTTTTTTATTTCGATAAAACTGTGTTTTCAGACGACCTGATATTGCCGCCATTCCCGGATAAGAATCATTCTGTTGGCCCGACAACCCAAGCTACCCGCTGATAACCTTAATCCCCAGCAAAGCCAACGCCCCGCCGCAAAATCGGTCTATCCAATGACCGAAACGCTGAAAACGTTTGCTCACGGCAGGGGCGGACAACATCAGCGCGACAAGGCTGAACCAAACGAACAGCATCAGCGCCATCCACACGCCGTACCCCCCATCTGCCACATCGGCGTATCCGGCGACAATATGACGGTAAACAGCGACAGCATATACACGACCGCCTTCGGGTTCAGCACATTGCACAACACCCCGCGCCATATCGTTTTCCGTGTCGGTTCATCCGCCATATGGTCCTTACGGATTTCGACCATCCCGCCCGCAGCTTTCGCTGCGCAAACCTTTATAGCCGATATACAGCAGATACAAGCCGCCGACGATTTTGACCGCGGTCAGAAGCGGGGCGGACTGAGCCACCAGCGTGACCAAACCGAGTACGAAATAAATATAGTGGATTAAATTTAAATCAGGACAAGGCGACGAAGCCGCAGACAGT
>JUNU01000341.1 GCA_001067655.1 Neisseria lactamica | reverse complement strand
ATAGTACGGCAAGGCGAGGCAACGCCGTACTGGTTTAAAGTTAATCTACTATAAGTTCGATATTGCGTTTACAGTTTGTATTTAATTAGGATTTTTTTGTAATAGCCCTGACTCAAGGCGTGTAGTAGCTTCCAAATCAGTCGGCGTGCAGGTCGGAGATGAGACGTATAGACCGCCATATATTCGATTTCAGGCACTGCGCCGCGCACTCTTTTGAAATCGGGCGCACCCGAACTGAAATTTAAAGGGACACCTGCTTCGATACAGGTTTGCATGGAACGCGTCATGCAGCGGCGGTATAGGGCATCACTTTGCGGCTTGGCATCATCGTAGCCGACGATGGGCGAAGTAGCGGTATCGCTGTCGATGGCAACGCCTGATACGCCAGCACTTTCCCCAGTTTCGCCATCACGCAGTAGAAATAAATTCAAGATCTTGCGCGATACGGCTTCGCGCATAAATTCAACGGTAAATTGTACGTTTTCTTTGGAATATTTGTTCAAATATAGACGGTTATACCAATGCACCGCCGCTTCAAAATCCGTATCAGGGCTGTCGGCACTCAAGCGCTCGAAAACATAACGCCCGTCGTTAAATATCTTACGGTCGCGTTTGGTATTGGTTTTTGCCATGACTGCCTGCCAATCGTCCACAATATAAACCTGCCGCGTCACAATCATTTTCCAACCGAGCTGCTCCAGACGTTCAATCAAGTCCTTATGCTGTCGCGGATTGAGCGAACGGATGGACAACGCATGTTTCGGCCATTTTGCAACGGCGGTTTGGGTCAGCTTCGGCATTGAGGTCGTCTGAAAAGTCTTGGAGAAGCTATTGGTAGAGAGGCAATAATTATTCAACGTCACCATGCGGTCGATTTGATTCAGCCGCAACATTCCGCTTAACGCCGACAACAAACCGGCCGCAAGCATACGCTGCCCGCCGGGCAGCTTGACCAACTCGTCCTTCGCATAATCCACGATTGCCGAATGCGGCGACGCGGTATAGCAATTAGGCGTTATCCTGTCGATGACGGTACAGGGAATATCCAAGCCGTCGATATTCAAAACCTCGGCGCGGGCATTCATATTGGCAAACAGGCGTTGCAGCGGGATGTCTCGAAACAATGCCGCAAATTTGTGGGACAAATCAGTTTTCATCGCCGTCAAACTCGATATCGAAAGTGCTGGCGCTGGTTAAAGGTTTATGGTGTCGGATGCTGCGCCACATCATTTCGCCCAGTGCCAGCCATTGTGCATAGGCAGGCAAATCGGCAATCACATCATCGGCGCGGCGGAAGTCCTGCCAAAGCGATGACCACTTTCCCTCTTTCCAAGCCCGATAACCGAAAAGCAGCGGCAAGGTCGCGCCGACCCGTAAAGACTTGGATGGCGCGTTGTGTTCCCGTTGCTGCAATCGCCCTGCCCCGTCAAATATCAAATCTTCGCGTAAAAGATGCAGACCACTGGTCGCACGGGGATTGCATTCCAACACCCACAAATCGTTTCCGTCATCAATAAAGTCAAAAGCCGCCTGTCCGTGATACGCGTTTTGCTCGGCAAATTTCGTCACAAATTCGTCCAAACGCGGGTCAGAAAGCGGCTCAAAATAGGTCGATGCCGAATCGTTAAGCAGGTAGCGCGGGCGGTAGGCGGCATGCGCCAACACTCTGCCGTGTTCGCAAATCACATAATTGCACAGCCCCTGTCCCGTAATGAAATCCTGCTGTACCCAAGGATAATCCGCACTGATATGGATGTTTTTCAGACGACCCTCAGTGACGCCACGTATTACGGAACGTCCGAAACGCGAATAAACAGGCTTCAATACCGTTTTCTTCACGCTGTCACATTCGACTTCGCCGACTGACGTGATTCGGCGCGTCGCCGGAAAACGTACTGCCGCATCCTTCGGCATCCGCTCGAAAAAACGGAATTTGTCATGCAAAGTAAACAACGTTTCATTATCGGGCATCCAACATTTGGCACGCTCCGACTCTGGCAAACCCAGCCTTGCCAAATAAAAAATATCTTCACAAGTCGGCACCACGCAATCCGCCTGCGCCACCAGTTCCGCCATGGCACGTGCGTAACCGGCGAAATCCAAACGCGGCGCGGGAATACGGCGGTACTCACCCAATCCGGCAAAAATACCGACGGGGAAACGCAGGCTGTCGCAAAACACGACCTGATGCCCGCCGCGCTTGGCAAAGCGTGCCCATTCCAACGCAACGGGCGCACGGGGAGAAGTGATGAGGATGTTCAATTTTGTATTCCTGAAACGTTTGACTTTGCATCGATAATTTATGTCATCAGAATGACAGTGTATCACATTGTCAAAAAAGGTCGTCTGAAAACGGGATGAAACGTTTTCAGACGACCTAAATATTCCACCCAAGAAATCCCTACCGCCTCTCCGAATATGTTCTACGACAAATAGAACCAATCAGAATAGGGCTTGCAAGCCGTTTCTTTGCTTTTCCACCCAAACTTTGCGGATAGTCAACTATGGTACTTATCGCAACTTGTCAGCATGTACGTTTTGAAACATAATTACTCTGCTTATCTATAACAGATGCTTCACAACAACAATATCATTCCACAGCAAATCGCGCCCCTACTCTTCCAACAAAATCTCCAGCGCGTTTTACTGATGACACGTTACTCAAAACCGGCTGAAAACCAAAGCCCACCTGCTGCGCTTTCTCTCCAAACCAAGCGCGGCGAACGGTTTTTGTTTGACTGTTACTTAAGTAAAAACGCCTCCTTCTTCGTTCATCAAATTTTTTAAATCATTCGTTACTGTTTCGCAGACGGATTTCTTATTTTGTACCACCCCCATAACGTCAACGATTATGGATTGTCCGCCGCCTGCCTTACTAAAATTGAACCGATTGGGAAGAATTACCCAAACTGTTGATTAAAAAATAGCTTCATGTGATATGGACAAAAGGTCGTCTGAATCCGTCTTCAGTCTTCGTTTTCAGACTACCCTTGACCCGCGCAACTCAACATCATGCGCTTTCACAGCATCCCCCCCCTTTTATCGGTATCCATCCATGATGTTTACCGAAACCGGTTTTATTACAAAAAAACGAAAGGACTACCTCATGTCGGACAATACGCAAACAACACGGCAGGGCTTGCCCTCGCTGCCGAAAAGCACGATCTGGATGCTCAGTTTCGGCTTTCTCGGCGTTCAGACGGCCTTTACCCTGCAAAGCTCGCAAATGAGCCGCATCTTCCAGACGCTCGGCGCCGACCCGCACAGCCTCGGCTGGTTCTTTATCCTGCCGCCATTGGCGGGGATGCTGGTGCAGCCGATTGTCGGTTATTACTCCGACCGCACATGGAAGCCGCGCTTGGGCGGCCGCCGTCTGCCGTATCTGCTTTACGGCACGCTGATTGCGGTCATCGTGATGATTCTGATGCCGAACTCGGGCAGCTTCGGTTTCGGCTATGCGTCGCTGGCGGCTTTGTCGTTCGGCGCGCTGATGATTGCGCTGTTGGACGTGTCGTCGAATATGGCGATGCAGCCGTTTAAGATGATGGTCGGCGACATGGTCAACGAAGAGCAGAAAAGCTACGCCTACGGGATTCAGAGCTTCTTGGCGAATACGGGCGCGGTTGTGGCGGCGGTGCTACCGTTTGTGTTCGCGTATATCGGTTTGGCGAACACCGCCGAGAAAGGCGTCGTGCCGCAGACCGTGGTCGTGGCGTTTTATGTGGGCGCGGCGTTGCTGGTGATTACCAGCGCGTTCACGATTTTCAAAGTGAAGGAATACGATCCGGAAACCTACGCCCGCTACCACGGCATCGACGTGGCGGCGAATCAGGAAAAGGCAAACTGGTTCGAACTCTTGAAAACCGCACCCAAAGCGTTTTGGACGGTCACTCTGGTGCAGTTTTTCTGCTGGTTCGCCTTCCAGTATATGTGGACTTATTCCGCAGGCGCGATTGCGGAAAACGTCTGGCACACCACCGATGCGTCTTCCGTAGGCTATCAGGAAGCGGGCAACTGGTATGGTGTATTGGCGGCGGTGCAGTCGGTTGCGGCGGTGGCCTGTTCGTTTGTACTGGCGAAAATCCCCAACCAATACCATAAGGCCGGTTATTTCAGTTGCCTGGCTTTGGGTGCGCTCGGCTTTTTCTCCGTATTCTTCATCAGCAATCAATACGCGCTGGTGTTGTCGTACACCTTAATCGGCATCGCCTGGGCGGGCATCATCACTTATCCGCTGACGATTGTGACCAACGCCTTATCGGGCAAACACATGGGGACTTACTTGGGCTTGTTTAACGGCTCTATCTGTATGCCCCAAATCGTTGCTTCGCTGTTGAGCTTCATATTATTCCCGATGCTGGGCGGTTTGCAGGCCAATATGTTTCTGGCGGCGGGGATCGTGCTGCTGTTGGGCGCGTTTTCCGTGTTCCTGATTAAAGAAACACACGGCGGCGCATAATTTTCCTCATTTATCGGCAGGAGGGTCGTCTGAAACTTCTGCCGACGCTTTATCCGATTGAATAAGACGAACCGTATTTCAAATACGGTTTGCCATAAAATCATCAAAACAGGAGCTTTACGATGTACACAAGAATCATGGAAATCAGCCCTTGGACGCTGCGTTCGGCAAAACTGGAAAAAGAACACAAACGGCTGCAAGAGAGCCTGACCAGCTTGGGCAACGGCTATATGGGTATGCGCGGCAGCTTTGAGGAAACCTACTCCGCCGACAGCCACTTGGGCACCTACATCGCCGGCGTGTGGTTCCCCGACAAAACCCGCGTCGGCTGGTGGAAAAACGGCTACCCCAAATATTTCGGCAAAGCCATCAATGCGCTCAATTTCAGTAAAGTAAAAATCTTTGTCGACAATCAGGAAGTGGACTTGGCGAAAAACGACGTTGCCGGCTTCTCCGTCGAACTCGATATGCAGCACGGCGTGTTGCGCCGCTCGTTCACCGTATTCGGTGTGCGTTTCGATGTGTGCAAATTCCTGTCCGTCGCACAAAAAGAGCTGGCTCTCATCCGCTGGGAAGCCGTATCCGTTGACGGCAAAACCCACCAAGTCCGCATCGATTCCATCATCGACGCCGACGTGAAAAACGAAGACTCCAACTACGAAGAAAAATTCTGGCAGGTATTGGACAAAGGCGTTTCAGACGACCGCTCCTACATTGCCACCCAAACCGTCGCCAATCCCTTCGGCGTGGAACAATTCATCGTCAACGCCGAGCAAACCTTCGCCGGCAGCTTTAAAGCCCTCGGCGGCAGCCAAACCGACTGGCAGGTCTCCAATTCTTTTGAAGCCGAAGTCGGCAGCACGCCCGAAACCTTTGAAAAACGCGTGATTGTTACCACCAGCCGCGATTATCAAGGCTTGGAAGCAGTGAAAGCCGCAGGCCGCGCCTTGTCGGAAAAAATCGCAGGCGTTGCATTTGAAACCTTGCTGGACGCGCACAAAGCAGGCTGGCTGCACCGTTGGGAAATCGCCGACGTGGTCATCGAAGGCAGCGACGAAGCGCAACAAGGCATCCGTTTCAACCTGTTCCAACTGTTCTCTACCTACTACGGCGAAGACGCGCGTCTGAACATCGGCCCGAAAGGCTTTACCGGCGAAAAATACGGCGGCGCAACCTATTGGGATACCGAAGCCTATGCCGTGCCGCTTTACCTCGCACTGGCGGAACCCGAAGTTACCCGCAACCTGCTGCAATACCGCCGCAACCAACTGCCGCAGGCGCAGCACAACGCGCGCGAACAGGGCTTGGCGGGCGCACTTTATCCGATGGTGACGTTTACGGGCATCGAGTGCCACAACGAATGGGAAATCACCTTCGAGGAAATCCACCGCAACGGCGCGATTCCTTACGCCATCTACAACTACACCAACTACACCGGCGACGAAAGCTATCTTGCCAAAGAAGGCTTGGAAGTCTTGGTCGAAGTGTCCCGCTTCTGGGCGGACCGCGTCCACTTCTCCAAACGCAACGGCAAATACATGATTCACGGCGTAACCGGTCCGAACGAATACGAAAACAACATCAACAACAACTGGTACACCAACACCCTCGCCGCATGGGTATTGGACTACACTCGCGAAGCCTTGGCGAAATACTCGCGTCCGGATTTGAACGTGAGTGCCGCCGAGTTGGAAAAATGGGCGGACATCAGCGCGAATATGTACCGTCCGCATGATGAAGAACTCGGCGTATTCGTGCAGCACGACGGCTTCCTCGACAAAGACATCCGCCCCGTGTCCGCGCTTTCGCCCGACGATTTGCCGCTCAACCAGAAATGGTCGTGGGACAAAATCCTGCGTTCGCCCTTCATCAAACAGGCGGACGTATTGCAAGGCATCTACTTCTTCGGCGACCGTTTCAATATGGACGAAAAACGCCGCAACTTCGACTTCTACGAACCGATGACCGTGCATGAAAGCTCGTTGTCGCCTTGTATCCACGCCATCCTTGCCACCGAACTGGGCAAAGAAGAAAAAGCCGTGGAAATGTACCAGCGCACCGCCCGCCTGGACTTGGACAACTACAACAACGACACCGAAGACGGCCTGCACATTACCTCCATGACCGGCTCGTGGCTCGCCATCGTCCAAGGTTTCGCTCAAATGAAAACCTGGGGCGGCAAACTCAGCTTCGCACCGTTCCTGCCGAGTGCGTGGACAGGCTACGTCTTCCACATCAACTACCGCGGCCGTCTGATTAAAGTCGCCGTCGGCAAAGAAAATGTCGTCTTCACCCTGATCAAAGGCGAGCCGCTCGAATTGCAGGTATACGGCAAAGACATCACGCTTAACGGCAGCCACACCGTTGCGTTGGAAAAATAAGGAGGGCGCAAAATGACTTTTACCGCAGTCCTATTTGACCTCGACGGCGTCATCACCGACACCGCCGAATACCACTACCGCGCATGGAAAAAGCTCGCCGAAGAACTGGGCATCAGCATCGACCGCAAGTTTAACGAGCAGCTCAAAGGCGTGTCGCGCGACGATTCGCTCAAACGCATCCTCGCGCACGGCGGCAAAACCGTCGGCGAAGCCGAGTTCGCCGAACTGACCCGCCGCAAAAACGACAACTACGTCGAGATGATTCAGGCAGTCAAACCCGAAGATGTGTACCCCGGCATTTTGCCGCTGCTGGAAGCATTGAAAGCAAACGGCAAAAAAATCGCCCTCGCGTCCGCCAGTAAAAACGGTCCATTCCTGCTCGAACGCATGGGGCTGACCCACTTCTTCGACGCCGTCGCCGACCCTGCCGCCGTCGCGCATTCCAAACCCGCCCCCGACATCTTCCTCGCCGCCGCCGAGGGCGTGGGCGCGGACATCCGCCGCTGCATCGGCATCGAAGACGCCGCCGCCGGCGTCGCCGCCATCAAAGCCGCCGGCGCCTTGCCCATCGGCGTGGGCAAAGCCGAAGACTTGGGCAGCGACATCGCACTGGTCTCCGGCACCGCCGAGCTGACCTACGCCTACCTGCAAAACGTGTGGGAACAGTCGGGCAGGTAAAGCGCGTCAAGTAAAGTGCTAAGGAAGTAAAAAGGTCGTCTGAAAACAGGATAAAACGTTTTCAGACGACCTTTGTCTTAGCTATAATCGCTCCGTTACCCTTTCAGAAAGTACATCATGAATACGCTGAACAAAACCCTGTTATCCGTTTCCGTCGCGCTGGGCTTAAACGCCTGCGCAAACGTCCAAACCGCCAAAACCTACGACTTGGACTTTTCCAAACAGAAATACACCGAACAAAGCATCGAAGTGAACGGTCAGACGGTTAAATTCCGCGCTTACGAAAACGTGGTTTATGTCCGCAATCCTGTCGACACCCGCTACGAAATCATCAATATTTACGTCCCCGAAGCCTATTACAACGGCGGCGAGATAGACGGTTTTACCGCCGAAACCGCACCGATTTTCCTGCCCAACCAAATCGGCGGCTATATGCCTGCCGAACCGGGTAAACCTGCTTTAGAAGGCAAACGCGGCGAACCTGAAGACGGTCAAAAATCGCCAAACGCCGCGCTGACCGCCCTTTCCAAAGGCTATGTCGTCGCCTCCCCGGGCGCACGTGGCAGAACGGAATCCACCGGCAAAGCACCCGCCGCCATCGTTGATTTGAAAGCCGCCGTCCGCTATCTGAAAGCCAACGACAAAGCCATGCCCGGCGATGCCGAAAAAATCATTTCCAACGGCACAAGCGCGGGCGGCGCGATGTCCGCCCTCTTAGGCGCAACAGCCGATCAAAAAGATTACGAAAACCACCTCAAAGCCTTAGGCGCAGCGGAAGGCAGCGACAAGGTTTTCGCCGTATCCGCCTACTGTCCGATTACCGATTTGGATCATGCCGATATGGCTTACGAATGGCAGTTCAACGGTATCAACAACTACAAAAAAATGAACATTTCCATGCTCGACTACCGCGTCAAACGCGAGCTGGTCGCCGGTACGCTGACCGATGACGAGAAAAAACTGTCCGACCTCCTCAAACCGCTGTACCCCGCCTATCTCAACAGCCTGAACCTGAAATCCCCCGAAGGCAAACCTCTGACGCTGGATGCCCAAGGCAACGGCAGCTTTAAAAACCATATTGCCGATTTACTGGCAAAATCCGCCCAAGGACAACTTGATGCAGGCAAAGACCTGAGCGACCGCACTTGGCTGTCCGTCCGCAACGGCAAAGTCGTCTCCGTCGATTTCGATGCCTACGCCAAAGCCGCCGGACGGCAAAAAACACCGCCCGCCTTTGACGGCGTAGATTTGAGCGCGGGCGAAAACCAGCTCTTCGGCACCGATACCGTCGATAAACGCCACTTCACCGCGTTCTCTATGCAACACAACACCGCCGCCAACGCCGAAATCGCAGATGAAGAAACCGTCAAAATCATGAACCCGCTCAACTACATAGGCAAAGCGGGCGCGAACTTGCCGCAAAACTGGCGCATCCGCGTCGGCACCAACGACCGCGACACCTCGTTGGCAGTCTCCGCCATATTAGCCGCCAAGCTGCAAAACAACGGCTACACCGTCGATTACGCCCTACCTTGGGATGTCGGACACGGCGGCGATTATGACTTGGACGAACTGTTTGCCTGGATGAAGCAAGTCAGCCTCAGCCCTGCGAAATAACGCCCATCTGACAATAAAAAGGTCGTCTGAAAACCAGAATCTTGGTTTTCAGACGACCTTTTGTTTCTCTTACACACAAATATAGTGGATTAAATTTAAATCAGGACAAGGCGACGAAGCCGCAGACAGT
>JUNU01000340.1 GCA_001067655.1 Neisseria lactamica | reverse complement strand
GTACTGTCTGCGGCTTCGTCGCCTTGTCCTGATTTAAATTTAATCCACTATAATCCCTGCAGTCTTTTCAGACGACCTTTTTGCATTTGTTGACATTTTTACTGCTTCGGGCATGACGTTCGGGCATATGGGGTCGTCTGAAACCTGAAATGCTGTCTTTCCCAAGCACAATTTGCCGCAATGGGATATGATTATCCTTTTTCAGACGACCTGTCCTGATATGGGGTCGTCTGAAAAGTTGATTCCGTCGAGTGCGGCGGAGTCCTGTGCAGCCGTTAAGTCATACAAGAAAGTCAAGATGTCCGAAACAGCAGTCCAAGAAACCCAAGAAACGCCAAACAGTGTGCCCACGTCGTCTGAAACACAATCCACCCCGCCCAAGCGCAAGAGACGCTGGTTGCGGGGTCTGTTGCTGACGTTGGTTGTGCTGGTGTGCGCGCTGGCGGGCTTTATCGGCTGGCTGGTGGGGACGGAATCGGGCTTGCGTTTCGGTTTGTACAAGATTCCGTCTTGGTTTGGCGTGAAGATTGCGTCGGAAACGCTGGAAGGTACGCTGGTTAAGGGTTTTCACGGCGATAAGTGGATGATTGAAACGGATGGAGCGGATGTGAAAATCAGCGCGTTCCGTTTTGATTGGAAGCCGTCCGAGCTGTTTCAGCGCAGCCTGCACATTACTGAAATTGTGGCGGGCGATATTGCGGTTGTGCCGAAGCCGACGCCGCCGAAAGAGAAAAAGCCGTCCAAAGGGCTGCCTGAGAGCATTGATTTGCCTGTGTTGGTGTTTATCGACCGTTTTGAAACGGGCAGACTCAGCGTGGGCAAAAATTTTGATAAGCAGACGGCCTATCTCGACCATCTGAATGCGGCATACCATTACGATCAGAAAGAACACCGCTTGGATTTAAAAACCCTCGATACGCCGTGGAGCAATTCGACGGGTTCGGCGGTGGTCGGGCTGGAGAAGCCTTTTGCGCTCAATACGACGATTCAGACGAAGGGCGAGCTGGAAGGCGAGACGATAGAGGGTAAGGCGCGTCTGTGGGGCAGTTTGCAGGACGTGCAGACTGAAATTCTGCTGGACGGCGACGATGTGCATTTGTCGGCGAAATCGACGGTGCATCCGTTTGCAGCTTCATTGGACAAGATGATCGGCGAGGTGCTGATCAAGGGTTTCAATATCAATCCGACCGCTTTCCTGCCGTCGCTGCCTAAGGCAAACCTGACGTTTGACGCGACCGTCGTGCCTTCGTTTACGCACGGTATCGCGCTGGACGGCTCGCTCGACTTGGAAAACAAGGCGGCGGGTTTTGCCGATGACAAAGCCATTCCGGTGCGCAATATTCTGGCGGACTTCACCATCAACGACAACGGCGTGGTAACCGTCCAAGAGTCTGAAATCGGGCTGTTGGAGGAAGGTTCGTTCAATGTCGCCGGTACGGTCGATACGGTGAAAAACGCGCTGGCGCTCAAGATTAATGTGAACAACCTGGTTTCAGACGACCTCGTCCGCACCAATGTTGCCGGTCAGTGGAACGGATTTATCGGCGTCAAAGGTGAAACCGCCTCGCCCGCTATCGACTGGAATCTTGAAAGCGGCAGCGCGCAACTCTCCGGCCTGCTGTCCTTCGTTACCGACAGACAACACGGTCAACGCACCCTCAAACTCGACCGCGTCCGCGTCGCTCCGCAAAACGGCGGCGAACTGACGGCGCAAGGTTCGCTCGAACTCTTCAAAGACCGCCTGCTCAAGCTCGATGTTTCCAGCAAGGCGTTCAATCCTTCCCGCCTAGACTCAAAACTGCCCGCCGGCAGCGTCAACGGTACCATCAATCTTTCAGGCGAACTGGCGAAAGAAAAATTCGCCGGCAAAATGCAGTTTGCACCGAGTACGTTAAACAACGTCCCCCTCAGCGGCAAAGCCGACGTCGTTTACGAATCCGGACACCTCCCGCGCGCGCTGACCGACCTGCGTTTGGGCAACAATATCGTTAAAACCAACGGCAGCTTCGGCAAAAAAGGCGACCGTCTCAATATCGACATTACCGCTCCCGACCTTTCCCGTTTCGGTTTCGGACTGGGCGGACTGCTCAACACGCGCGGCTACATTTCAGGCGACCTCAAAGGCGGGCTGAAAACCTACGAAGCTGACCTCTCCGGCGAAGCGCGCGCGCTGCGTGTCGGCGATGCCGTCAACATCCGCATGCTTGACTTCAAACTCAAAGGCACGCCCGACATCAACCGTCCGCTTGCCGCCGACATCAAAGGCAGCCACATTGCCCTTTCCGGCGGCGCGACCGTCATCGATGCGGTCGACCTGTCCCTTAACGGCACGGGTGCGCAACACCGCATACACGGCAGCAGCAGCATGGCGTTGGACGGCAAGCCTTACAAACTCGAAGTCAACGCGGCGGGCGGTCTGAACAAAGACTTCAATCAGTGGAAAGGCAGCGTGGACACGCTCGACATCGGCGGCGCGTTCAACCTCAAACTGCAAAACCGCATGAACCTCGAAGCAGGTGCGGAGCGTGTTTCCATGAGCGCGGCGCGCTGGAGCGTGATGGGCGGCAGCCTCAACCTGCAAAACTTCGTTTGGGACAAAAAGACCGGCATCACCAGCAAAGGCAGTGCGCAAAGCCTGCACATCACCGAGCTGCAAAACTTCGTCAAAATCCCCGTCGAACACAACTTGGTACTCGGCGGCGATTGGGATTTGGCGTACAGCCAAAATGCCCGCGGCTACCTCAACATCAACCGCCAAAGCGGCGACATCATCCTGCCGAACAAAGACCCGAAAAAACAGATGCCCTTGGGTTTGAGCGCGCTCGCCCTGCGCACCCGTTTCCAAAACGGCCGTATCGACAGCACGCTTGAAGGCAATACCCGCTTCGGCAGCGTCAACGCCGATTTGGGCATCAGCCAGCAGTTCGGCAACAAAATCGCCAACGCGCCGGTCAGCGGCAAAATCAACCTCAACGTCCCCGACTTGGGCGCAATCAAAACCTTCCTGCCCGCTACCGCGCAAGGCATTACAGGTCGTCTGAACGCCACCGCCACCATAGGCGGGCGCGTCGGTTCGCCCACCATCGCCGCCACCTTGAACGGCACCAGCAACTACGGTACAGCCGAAGGTACGGTCAACATCGGACAAGGCGCCAGCATGGACACCGCGCCTTTGAGCGGCAAACTCAACCTCAACGTCGCCGACCTCGAAGTCTTCCGCAACTTCCTGCCCGTCGGACAAACCGTCAAAGGTCGTCTGAATGCCGCCGTCAGCCTTGGCGGACGCGTCGGCGATCCCCAGCTTTCCGGTACGCTCAACGGCGAAAACCTCTACTACCGCAACCAAACCCAAGGCCTCATCCTCGACAACGGCGTTTTACGTTCCCATTTGCAGGGACAGCGCTGGGTCATCGACAGCCTCAAGTTCCACAAAGGCGGTACGCTCGAGCTGAAAGGCTCCGTCAACCTTGCCAACGCCGACCCTGACGTTGACGTGGATGTCGTTTTCGACAAATACGACACCCTTTCCCGTCCGAACCGCCGCCTGCGACTCTCCGGCAGCGCGAAAGTGCAATACAACCAGCAAAAAGGCGTGTTCCTCAACGGTACGTTAAACAGCGACTACGGTATGTTCGGTTCGCAAAAATCCTCCATGCCCTCGTTGGACAACGATGTCGTCGTCTTGGGTGAAGAGCAAAAACAAACCGCCGCCGTGACACCTATCAACCTTAACCTCACGCTCAACCTCAACGACAATATTCGTTTCGTCGGTTACGGCGCAGACATCACCATAGGCGGCAGGCTGAACATCACTTCCCGACCGGGTGAAACCGTCCAGGGCGTCGGTACGGTGAAAGTAGTCAAAGGCCGCTACAAAGCCTACGGTCAAGACCTCGACATCACCAAAGGTACGGTTTCTTTCGTCGGTCCGTTGAACAACCCCAACCTGAACATTCGCGCCGAACGCCGTCTTTCTCCCGTCGGTGCAGGCGTCGAAGTTCTCGGCAGCCTAAACAATCCGCGTGTGACCCTTGTTGCGAAAGAAGCGATGAGTGAAAAAGACAAGCTCTCTTGGCTCATCCTCAACCGCGCCAGCAGCGGCAGCGACGGCGACAATGCCGCCCTTTCCGCAGCAGCAGGCGCGCTGCTTGCCGGACAAGTCAACGACAGGCTCGGACTGGTGGACGATTTGGGCATCACCAGCCAGCGCAGCCGCAACGCCCAAACCGGCGAACTCAACCCTGCCGAACAAGTATTGACCGTCGGCAAACAGTTCACCAACAACCTTTATGTGGGCTACGAATACGGTCTTTCCAGTGCCGAACAGTCGGTCAAGCTCGTGTACCAGCTCACCCGCGCCATCCAAGCCGTTGCCCGCGTCGGCAGCCGTTCATACGGCGGCGAGTTGAAATACACCATCCGTTTCGACAGGCTCTTCCGTTCGGATTACGAAAACGACCGCAAAATCGAAGAAGCGGAAAAACAGAAAGCCGAGCAAACGCAATAACGCCGACGAAAAAGAAAAGGTCGTCTGAAAACCACACTTTAGGGTTTTCAGACGACCTTTTTCATGCGCGGCTATCCTGTTCCTTTTTTCAGAGGATAGGTAGGCAGGTCGGTCATATCCGTTCCGCAGGGGCGCTGTCGGACAGGTTTTCAGACGACCCCGCAGCCCCGTCCCGCCCTAAAATCCTGTTAGAATACCGTTTCATTTCATTCATAATATAGTGGATTAAATTTAAATCAGGACAAGGCGACGAAGCCGCAGACAGT
>JUNU01000339.1 GCA_001067655.1 Neisseria lactamica | reverse complement strand
GTTCTTTTGGGAACGCGACGGCGGCGACCCGCGCATCATGATGCAGTTTGGCGCCGAGAAAAAAGACGGGACGAAGCGCAGTGAAGCCGAAGTGCTGGCGATTTGGGATACGGTTTTGCCGACTTTGAAACCGGTAAAGCAATAGCAGCAATAGACAAAGGGCAAAGAGGTCGTCTGAAAAGTTTCAGACGACCTCTTTACTGCAAAGCAACTTATCGCCGCCCTTATTGGAAGGAGGAAATCGGGGTAAATCGTTTGAGATACGCAGCAGAAAAAACTACGCCCTCTTCTTTCGTTTGACGACAGAGAGAAAATCCCGAAGCGGGTCAGGCAGACAAATCATGCTTTTTGCCGCGCCAACAAAAAACCTGCCGTTTCCGGCAGGTTTTTTATCGGATGATGCGCTGTATTACAGGCCGCTCAGACGGGCGGTGTCGTGTGCAATCATCAATTCTTCGTTGGTCGGGATAACAACGGCGACGGCTGCGCTGTCGGCAGTCGTAATCACGCCTGCGTTACCGAAGCGGGCTTTCAGGTTGGCTTCGTGGTCGGCTTTCAGACCGAGGAGGCCCAAGTAGCCGAGTACGCGTTCGCGGATGATGTCGGAGTTTTCGCCGATACCGCCAGTGAAAACGAGTACGTCCAGACCGCCGGCTGCCACAGCCATGCTGCCGATGTATTTGGCGAGGCGGTAGATGAAGACGTCCAGGGCGAGTTTCGCGCCAGGATGGCCTTTGCCGGATTCTTCTTCGATGGTACGGCAGTCGTTGGACAGGCCGGACAAGCCGAGCAGGCCGGATTTTTTGTTCAACATGTCGGTGATTTGGGTGATGGTCATGTTGGCATTTTCAGCCAAGAAGCTGAACACTGCGGGATCGATGTCGCCGCTGCGTGTACCCATCACGAGGCCTTCCAGCGGGGTCAGGCCCATGCTGGTATCGCGTGATTCGCCGTTGGCGACGGCGGTAATAGATGCGCCGTTACCCAAGTGGGCAATCACCATGCGCAGGTCTTTTTTGTCTTTGCCGAGGAAACGGGCGGTTTCATCAGAAACGTAGCGGTAGCTGGTGCCGTGTGCGCCATAGCGACGCAAGCCGTATTTTTCATACAGTTCATGCGGAATAGCGTAGGTGTAGGCATGTTCCGGCATGGTTTGGTGGAAGGCGGTGTCGAAAACGACAACGTTGGGCAGACCTTTGAAAATGCTTTGTGCGGCACGCAGACCCAAGAGGTGCGCGGGGTTGTGCAGCGGAGCGAGCGGAATACATTTTTCGATGCCGGCGATGACTTCGTCGTCAACGAGGATGGATTCGCTGTACAGTTCGCCGCCGCTGACGACGCGGTGGCCGATGGCGCCGATGCGGCTGTCGAGGCCGTGGGCTTTGAGTTCTTCCATCAGCGCTTCAACTGCGCCGGTGTGGTCGGGCTTGGCAGACAGGTCGACTTTGTGTTTTTCGCCGTTTACTTTGAACGTGATGTAAGCGTCGGGCAGGTTGAGTTTTTCGGCAAGGCAGCTGAGCAGGACTTCGCCGCTGTCGTTATCCAGTACGGCGCCTTTGAGGGATGAGCTGCCGCAGTTCAAAACTAAGATGAGTTTTTGGGTCATTTGTTGTGGCTCCTGAAGGTTTCAGACGACCTGTGTAGGCAGCATCGGCAATCTGTTCTTTGTCGTCGATATCCCGCCAAACATCTCCCGCAGGCATAGTGGATGCGATTGAGGGCGGCGCCGAGCGTCTGCGCGGCGTGCCGTATTGGTTGGTGGCGTAAAATCTATGAAAGAAAAAATTATCGTTACATTCGGAATGGCGGCAACTTTATGAATGTTGCTTTCCGTGTGGCTTCTGCCGCCGCTGATTCGGCGGGGTCGTCTGAAATCGGTTGATGAATGTAAACCGCGCTATTCTAGCAAAAAATGGGTTCGGCTGCTTGGCTTAATGTTTGACCTGGAACAGGCTGGAGATGATAAAGGAAGATATTGATGTTTAAAGGGAAACGGTTTGTTTTCAAACGACCTGTCGAATGCGGGGGCGCAAAGCCCTTTGCAGGGGCGTGTCAAACTGTTACATTTAGACAGTTTTTGTGTTCACTATGTCGTCTGAAAACAGCGGCAGCCTTTTAAGATTCTTTGATATGCACTACTTCAGTATCCATACGCAACAAGGCGCCCATGTGGGCTTTTTCATCATGCTGCCGGATGACGAATCCGAAACGCAGCCGCAGAGCGGGCGTTTCGCCGTCAAGCTGCAAAGTGAAGAAGGTGTGGCGGCGGAGGTTTTGGCGCCTTTCGGGCAAACCGAGATTCCTCAATATTGGCGCGTCGTGAAAGACCGTATCGAGCTGTTTTTTGACGACGCTCCCGTCGGCTCGCTGCGCAACGAATATCTGACCGTATCGGGACAGACTTTTGTCTTAACCGATTTGACCGGAGCGATGTGATGGAAAGTATGTTTATTTTAGTGCCCATCAGCATTATTTTGGCGTTTGCCATCGGCTATTTTTTCTGGTGGTCGGGCAAAAACGGACAGTTTGACGATCTCGAAGGACCGGCACACCGCATTCTGATGGACGACGATTCCACCGACAAGCTGCTTGAAAACGAAATAGAAAAAGAAGAACAAGAATCCGAAAAATGAGCCTCAAAAAAGACAATCTGAATTTCCCGACCAGCCGCCGTTTCGCCCCATTATTCGGCACGCAGTTTCTGGGCGCGTTCAACGACAATATGTTCAAAACCGCGCTGTTTGTGATGATCAGCTTCTACGGTTTGGGCAAAAACAACTTCCTGCCCTCCAGCCAAATGCTGAACTTGGGCGCGTTGCTGTTTATCCTGCCGTATTTCCTGTTTTCCGCGCTGTCGGGACAACTGAGTACCAAATTCGACAAAGCCGTCTTGGCGCGATGGATCAAAGTATTGGAAATCGTCATCATGGCGGTGGCGGCGTTCGGCTTCTATATCCAGTCCGCCCCGCTGCTCTTGATCTGCCTATTTTGCATGGGCACTCAATCGACGTTGTTCGGCCCGCTGAAATACGCCATCCTGCCCGATTACCTCAACGACAAAGAGCTGATTATGGGCAACAGCCTGATCGAATCGGGAACGTTCATCGCCATTTTGTTCGGTCAGATTTTAGGCACGTCCGTCGCAGGCTTGCCGCCCTCCGTCGTCGGTATCTTAGTCTTGCTCGTCGCCATCGGCGGCACGTTGACCAGCTTCTTCATGCCTAACGTCCCCGCCAAAGCCCCCAACACGAAAATCGAATGGAACATCGTCAAAGGCACGCACGCGCTCCTGCGCGAAACCGCGCAATATGATTCCGTCTTCACATCCATCATCGGCATTTCATGGTTTTGGTTTATCGGCTCGGTTTACACCACCCAACTGCCGACCTTCACGCAAATCCATTTGGGCGGCAACGACAGCGTCTTCAACCTCATGCTTACCCTATTCTCCATCGGCATCGCCGCCGGCTCGGTGTTGTGCGCCAAACTCAGCCACGAACGCCTGCTCTTGGGCTTGGTAACCGTCGGCACGACCGGTTTGACCGTATTCGGCTTGATTTTGGTATGGCTGACCCAAGGACAACGCTTTACCGAACTCAACGGCATCACCTGGTTCCTGTCGCAAGGCATGGCGTATCCCGTCATGCTCATCATGACGCTGATCGGCTTCTTCGGCGGCTTCTTCTCCGTCCCGCTCTACACTTGGCTGCAAACCGCCAGCAGCGAATCCTTCCGCGCCCACGCCGTCGCCGCCAACAACCTCATCAACGGCGTATTTATGGTGTCCGCTTCCATTTTAAGCGCGGTACTGCTGATGCTGTTCGACAGCATTTCCCTGCTTTACCTGATCGTCGCCATCGGCAATATTCCTTTGATTGTTTACCTGATCCAGCGCGAACCCCGTTTCTTAAACGATATGGGCAAGATATTCAGCAATATCGGCAAACGGTAATCCGGAACGTAAAAAAGGTCGTCTGAAAACGGAAATTTCATTTTCAGACGACCTTTTTGTTGTTTTTGAATCCGTCCAAAGCGGTCGGTATTCAATTATGAAGTCAGCGCAGCTTTGAGGATTTTATTGACTTCGCCCATATCGGCTTTGCCTGCCAACTGGGTTTTCAACACGCCCATGGCTTTGCCCATGTCAGCTATTCCGGAAGCCCCGGTCATGGCGATTACGGTTTCCACAGCAGTGCGGATTTCTTCGGCAGACATCATTTGCGGCAGGTAGCGGTGCAGGATTTCGATTTCGGCATTTTCTTTGTCCGCCAAGTCCTGACGGCCTGCTTCGGCGTAGATGTTGGCGCTGTCTTTGCGCTGTTTGACCATTTTGGTGATGATGGCAATCACTTTGCCGTCATCGGCTTCGGTGCGTTCGTCCACTTCAAATTGTTTGATGGCGGCATTGATGAGGCGGATGGTGCTCAAAGTAATTTGATCTTTGGCACGCATCGCGGTTTTCATGTCTTCGGTTAATTGTGCTTTCAGGCTCATGGGATGACTTTCAGGAAAAGATGGAAGATGGTATTGCACATACTGCCTTAGAGGATTCTCTATTTTTCAGACGACCTATTATCCTAGGGGCTGTCGACATTTAATTTTCCAAGTGGATTTTTGTTCACAAAGCGGAAGATTCAAGGCGGAAACCGCAACAAGGTTGGACACCTTGTGAGGATTTCCAACGCAGAAGATACCGCTTGGGGGATAAAAAGACACGGAAACTATTGAATGTCGACAGCTCCTAAAGGTCGTCTGAAAAACAAAACACACCGCAGGTCAAGCCTTGCGGTGTGTTTCGGCATCACAGGGCAGACCTGCAATTGATGTTTAGTACATTTTAGGAGGCAGTTGTTGGCTGCGCAGGCGTTTTTGCAGGCGTTTTACGGCTGCGGCTTTTTTGCGTTTGCGCTCGGTAGTTGGTTTTTCGTAAGCTTCACGGGCGCGCAGCTCAGTCAACAGACCGGTTTTTTCTACGGCACGTTTGAAACGGCGCATGGCTACTTCGAAGGGTTCGTTCTCTTTAACGCGGATTGCAGGCATTTTATTTCCTTTAAATTAAATTCTGGTTTCAAACCGCCGAAAGGGATAATAGTAAAAAAGGCGGTTTGTAAAAAAGTGGTTGTTTGTATCTCGGGCGTCTTGCGACCGGCGGGATACGCGCCGTGATGTAAACATCACCTCCTAACAAGTCGGCTTGGGCGCCGGATATGCCGTCGATGCGGCTGCAAATGAATTGCGGGATTATCTTTGATTGCGTCGTTTCTGTCAAGTTTGAAGGTCGTCTGAAAACCTTGAGTGGCGGTTTTCAGACGACCTTTGTGGTATAGTGGATTAAATTTAAACCAGTACGGCGTTACCTCGCCTTGCCGTACTATCTGTACTGTCTGCGG
>JUNU01000033.1 GCA_001067655.1 Neisseria lactamica | reverse complement strand
CAAGCCTTGCGGCTTGTTGCCCTCTCTCTAACTCTCTCCCACGGGAGAGAGGACGGGCGGCTGTTGGGGTTAAGGGTTGCTGCAAGGAAAAAAGGTTGTGTAGCAGCCTGCACATGTAGGGTGTGTGCGGTACGCACGCACGCGTTCTTTATTTTCCCTGCAACCCCAACCCACCGCGCGCGTGCCTTGCGGCACACACCCTACCGACGGGTTCAAAGGTCGTCTGAAAAAACGCTCGCGGCGTTTGTTCCATCTGCTTGGCGATAAAGGCTACCTGAAAAATTCCCGCTGTTGATATTTCGGGCATTCTTTTTCAGACGGCCTGTAACGCTTGAATCTGCTGCAATCCGCCCCCTCCCCCGTGGGGGAGGGCTGGGGAGAGGGTATTCTCCAAGTTGCGGCAACTTTTCCCAACACCCTAACCGCCCCAATACAAACCTTGCGGTTTGTTGCCCTCTCTCTAACTCTCTCCCACTGGAGAGAGGACGGGGTGGCTGTTAGGATTAAGGGTTCTGCAAGGAAAACAGGTTGTGCGGGCTGCTTTTTGTTTTTCAGACGACCTGAAATCAACGGTTGTAAATCCAAGTTGCTTTTCAAATTGCTAAAATCGCAAAATCCGCAGCAACCTGCTCCCTCCCCTGTGGGGGAGGGTTTGGGAGAGGGTATTCTCCAAATCGCAGCAATCTTTCCCAACACTCTAACCGCCCCAATACCAGCCTTACGGCTTGTTGCCCTCTCTCTAGCTCTCTCCCACGGGAGAGAGGACGGGGTGGCTGTTGGGGTTAAGGATTCCGCAAGGAAAACGAGTGTGCAGTCTGCTTTTTTTTTGCTTTTCAGACGGCCTTTTAAACGCCCAATTCAGGCAACCTGTATCCTATTATTTTCAAAATACAATCAAAATCAGCCATCTGCTACCGTGCAGGCTGCTTTTCCAATTCTTGCAACACGCGCAGGATTTCTGCCAGTACATCGTTTGTCTGCTGCAAAATTTCGTGGTTCCAAAAACGCAGCACGGTAAAGCCCAAGCTGTTGAGATATGCTGTCCGCGCGTGGTCGTATGCGGCTTGTTCTGTGTGCTGCCCGCCGTCTGCTTCGACAATCAACTTGGGCCTTACGCACATGAAATCAACAATATAATTTCCCATCGGCTGCTGGCGGCGGAATTTATAGCCGTTCAGACGGCCTGCCCGCAGGTGCTGCCACAATTTTGCTTCCGCCTCGCTCATTTCTTGACGCATGGCTTTGGCGCGTTGGTGAAGGGCGGGGTTGTCGGCGGTCAATAGTTTTTCGGGCGGGTTCATTTTTGTTGTCGGGTTGCTGTTTGTGCAAGCCTTGCGGCTTGCTGCCCTCTCCCTAGCCCTCTCCCACGGGAGAGGGGATGGGGTTGCTGATTGAATTAAATGTTGCGGCAAGACAATCTTTTTTCAGACGACCTTTACGTTTTTATTTTGCACAGGCCGTCTGAAAACTTCCTTAAAAACTAGTGATAAATGTAATCAAA
>JUNU01000338.1 GCA_001067655.1 Neisseria lactamica | reverse complement strand
GCTTCGTCGCCTTGTCCTGATTTAAATTTAATCCACTATAACGGCGAAATAAGCACAAAGGTCGTCTGAAAACAGCTTAGAAAACAGGGAGGGTATGTATGTTTATGACATCGGGTCTGTTGTTGTGTCTGTTATGGTGTGCAGTTGATATCGTTGCCGTCAATCGAGGATTCGGATTAAACACGAAACAAAGCATTATCGCCGGTATGGGTCTGTTTGCAGTTCAAATGATCTTGGCATTGTGCGGGGTTTGGGCGGTTGCTCTGGTCGTCGAATCGATTGTCCGCCATTTTTTCGAGAACAGTGAGGCTGCAATTGACATCGGTCTTTTGACGGTTTATGCGTCCGTACCGGTTTTTACTTATCTGGTGGGGTTGTGGTGGCTGAAACAATATCAGCTTACAATGATGGAAAAGCCTGATCGTTTGTTTGTCAAAACGGTTGCAGCCGCTCTGCCTTTGGTGCAGGTTATTTTGTTTGTTGTTTTGCTGTCTAACGGTTGATAAACGCTATACATGGAATGAAAAAGGTCGTCTGAAAACCTTAAATCTGGGTTTTCAGACGACCTTTTGTTTTGATGGGGCTGTCTTTATTTGTTGGTGTTCAAATAAAGATTGATCAGGCGGGTGGTGGAGCTGTCGTGTTTTTGTACGCCGGTTTCGCCGACCAGCTCGGCGAGGATGGTTTTGGCGAGCTGTTTGCCGAGTTCGACGCCCCATTGGTCGAAGCTGTTGATGCCCCAAATGATGCCTTGGACGAAGGTTTTGTGTTCGTACATGGCGATCAGGCTGCCCATGTTGCGGGGGTTGATTTTGTCCATGAGGATGAGGTTGGTCGGGCGGTTGCCTGAGAAGGTTTTGTGCGGAACCAGCTCTTCGATGCGCTCTGCTTCCATGCCTTGGGCTTTGAGTTCGGCGCGGACTTCGTCGGGGGTTTTGCCGCGCATGAAGGCTTCGGCTTGGGCGAAGACGTTGGCGAGCAGGATTTCGTGGTGGCCGCGCAGGTTGCTGCGTTTCTCAAGCGAGGCGATGAGGTCGATCGGGGTGATGTGGGTACCTTGGTGCAGCAGTTGGAAGAAGGCGTGCTGACCGTTGATGCCGGTTTCACCCCAAATAATCGGGGAGGTTTCGTAGCCGATGGACTTGCCGTCAAGGGTAACTTGTTTTCCGTTGCTCTCCATGTCGAGCTGCTGGATGAATTTGGGCAGGCGGTGGAGGTGTTGGTCGTAGGGGGCGATGACGTGGCTGCCGCCGCCGTAGTAGTTGATGTACCAGATGCCGATGAGGGCGAGAATGACGGGCATGTTGCGCTCGAGCGGGGTGTTGATGAAGTGTTGGTCCATCAGGTGCGCGCCGTTGAGCATTTCGATGAAGTTTTCTTCGCCCAAATAGAGCATGATGGGCAGGCCGATGGCTGACCAGAGGCTGTATCGTCCGCCGACCCAGTCCCAGAATTCAAACATATTGGCGGTGTCGATACCGAATTCGGCGACGGCTTTTTGGTTGGTGGAGACGGCGACGAAGTGTTTGGCGACGGCGGTTTCATCGCCTGCGTGGTCAAGGAACCATTTGCGCGCGGTCAGGGCGTTGGTGAGGGTTTCTTGGGTGGTGAAGGTTTTGGAGGCGATGATGAAGAGGGTGGTCTCGGGGTGGACTTTGGACAATACGTCGCGCAGTTGGGAGCCGTCCACGTTGGAGACGAAGTGCATGTTGAGGCGGGGGTGTCCGAAGGGTTTGAGCGCGGTACACATCATCAGCGGGCCGAGGTCGGAGCCGCCGATGCCGATATTGACGACGTCGGTGATGACTTGGTTGGTGTAGCCCAGCCAGTTGCCGCTGCGGACTTCGTGTGCGAATTCGCCCATGCGTTGCAGGACGCGGTTGACTTTGGGCATGACGTCTTCGCCGTCAACGATGATGGGGGAATTGGTGCGGTTGCGCAGGGCGACGTGGAGGACGGCGCGGTTTTCGGTGGTGTTGATTTTTTCGCCGTGGAACATCTGCTGCATACGCTCGGATACGCCGGCTTCGCGGGCAAGCTCGGTCAGCAGGGACATGGTTTCGTCGCTGATGCGGTTTTTGGAGTAATCCAGCGTCAGCCCGCCGACTTGCAGCCAGTAGCGTTCCGCACGCTGCGGGTCTTGCTCGAACATTTCGCGCATGTGTTGTTCTTTGGTTTCGTCAAAATGTATCCATAATTTTGACCAAGCCGGTAAGTCGTGAAGGTGTTTCATCGGATGCTCCTGAGGTTGGACGGTTTTGTGGGAAAAACGGCCGCGAGGTCGTCTGAAACGGGAACGGGTGGGTTTCCGTTTTTAGGGTTTGTGGCGAAGGCGGGGTGTCTGCCGTTATTTTTTCTAGTGGATTAAATTTAAACCAGTACGGCGTTGCCTCGCCTTAGCTCAAAGAGAA
>JUNU01000337.1 GCA_001067655.1 Neisseria lactamica | reverse complement strand
CATACTGACCTTTTTCTGTTATGGAAAGTTGCACTTCAAATGCGAATCCGCCAACCTTTTTGTAGATGTGGATAAATGAGTTTGTTCACGAACTGATAGAAAACGAGACACCTGTTCTCCGTCACTTCTGCTTGCGCGGGCGTAACGGTCGGCTGGTATTTCTATTTTCATTCTCGAAGCAAATCTCAATCCTCTTTTTTCTCCAACGCGGCAAAGGCGGCCTTCATGGTTGGGTTTTTGCGCACCAGTTTTTTGACGGTCAGGTCGGTCGCTTTGTTGTTGGCGAGGCGCAGGTTGTTTTCCGAAGAAAGCAGGGCTTCTTTGGTTTTTTGCAGGTGGCTGATGGTTTTGTCGATTTCGTCGATGGCGGTTTGGAACTTGCGGCTGGCGAGTTCGTAATTGCGGGCGAAGTCGGTTTTGAACTTGTCCAAGTCTTCTTCAAAATGCGTGATGTCGATGTTTTGCGCGCGCATTTGTGCCAATTCTTGTTTGTATTTCAATGAATTGAGCGCGGCGTTGCGCAGCAGGGAGACGATGGGGATGAAAAACTGCGGGCGCACGACGTACATTTTCGGGTAGGCGTAGGACACATCGACGATGCCGTTGTTGTAGAGGTCGCTGTCGGCTTCCAAAAGTGAGACGAGGACGGCGTATTCGCAGTTTTTTTCTCTGCGGTCTTTGTCCAACTCTTTGAAAAAGTGTTCGTTTTTCTTTTTGGTGGCGGTTTCGTCGCTTTCGTTTTTCATCTCGAACATGATGGAGATGATTTCGTTGCCTTCTTCGTCGGTTTCGCGGTAGATGTAGTCGCCTTTGCTGCCGGTTTTGGCGTCGTTGTCTTTGCTGAAGACGGCTTGGGGAAAGGCGGTAGTGCGGATGCGGTTGAATTCGGTTTCGCAGTGCTGCTCAAGGCTTTCGCCTATCATTTTGGTGGACTGTTTGGCTTTGAAATCTTTATAGAAGGCGATGGTTTCGTCTTTTTGTTTGAGTTCGGCCTCGTATTTTTCGCGCAGGCTTTGTTTTTCCAACTGGTTTTCTTTGGATTGCAGCATGAGCTGCGTGTTCAAATTGCCCAATTCGCGCTCTTTTTCGGCAACGGCTTTGGTGATTTCCAGCTCTTTTTCCATGTTTTTCGCCGTTTCCAGCGATTTTGCCTGCGCTTTCAGCTCGGCAATCAATTTATCCTGCTCGGCGATTTGCGCTTTCAGACGACCTTCGATTTCGGCGGCGGCGAGTTTGCTGTCTTTTTCGTAGGCGTTGATTTGGTTGGATAGGGCGGCGATTTCGTGGTTTTTGTCGGCTAGGATTTTGTCGAACTGATTTTGCGCCTGCGCTTGAGCAAGCTGCATATCGCTTTGAAACTGCATCTGCGCCTGTTGCAGGCGTTCGTGGATTTCGGTTTGAAATTCTTGGGTGCGGACTTGGTTCAGGATGTCGGCGTAACTGGCTTCGTTGACGGTAAACGCGGTGTGGCAGTGCGGGCATTTGATTTCGTGCATGGCGGGTTCCCTTGTATTTGAAGCGTGTCATTTTAGCAGAAAGGTCGTCGCTTTAAATTCAATCGCAAGCTACGTTGCCGACATCAAGGCGGAAATCGTGAAACTCGTTGAGCGTGCTGCGGTGGCCGATGCTGATGATGATGCTCTGCGGCAGTTTTTGCTTCAAGGCGCGGTAGAGCAGGGCTTCGGTCGGTTCGTCCAAGGCGGTGGTGGCTTCGTCGAGCAGGATGACTTTGGGCTGCGAGAGCAGGGCGCGGACGAAGGCAACGCGTTGCAGTTCGCCGGGGGAGAGTTTGTGTTGCCAATCGTCGGTTTTGTCTAGTTTATCAATGAGATAACCTAAGCGGCAGGTACTCATGGCTTCGGCTAGTTCGGGATGCTGTTTGTCGATGTCGGGGTAACAAATCGCGTCGCGCAGGCTGCCTTGTGCCGTGTACGGGCGTTGCGGCAGGAAGAGGATGTCTTGATGCGGCGGACGGCTGACTTTGCCGCTGCTGCCGAACGGCCAAAGCCCCGCCAGCGCGCGCAGCAGCGAGGTTTTGCCGCAACCACTAGGGCCGCGTATCAGCAGGGAATCGCCGCTTTTGAGGTTGACGTTGATGTCGCTCAACAGGATTTCGCCGTTGTGGCGGAACAGGGCGACGTTTTCCAGCGAGAGGTCGTCTGAAACTTCGGTAATGTCGGGTTGTTGTGTGCTGTGTTGTTCTTCCGTACTCAGCAAAAAGCCGTACAAACGCTCCAGTCGGGCGCGGTAGGCGGTGAATTTGTTGTAGAACAGCCGAAAGAAGGACAGGGCGTTTTGCAGTCGGGCGAAGGCTTGGACGGTCTGCTGGATGTCGCCGATTTTGATTTGTCCGGCAAACAGGCGCGGGGCTTGCAAAATAATGGGGAAGAGCTTGATTCCGTTGGTAAACATGTCGTTAAAGCCGCTCAAGCAGACGCTTTGGCGGGCGATGCGCCAACGGTTGCGGATGATGGCTTTGAAGCGGTCAGCAAGCTGGTCGTGTTCGTGTTGTTCGCCGCTGTAAAACGCCACGCCTTCGGCGTGGTCGCGCACGCGGATGAGGGAGTAGCGGTAGTCGCCGTTGAGTTTTTCGTTTTCATAGTTGTAACGAATCAGAGGGTTGCCTATCCACATGGCGATAAAGGTCGCCAAAATCACAAACATATAGACAAACCAGACGATGCCGTGCGGAATGTCGAAGCCGAACACGGTCAGGATGCCCGCCAAGCCCCACAAAACAACGGCAAATTCCAGCGAGGTAACGACCGAATTGACCATGCCGCGCACAAATTCTATGGTTGAGGCGATGAAGTCCTGCGCGTCCTGTTGGATACGCTGGTCGATATTGTCCGGCGCGTTGCGGCGCATTTGCAGGCGGTAGTAGTTTTTGTCGGCAAGCCAGCGCGTTGTCAGCACTTCATTGAGCCGCTCCGACCATTTAATCGCCAAGCCTTGATCGAGAAAGTCGTTGACGACGTTGTTAAACGCCCGCACCAACACCACGCCCGCGTTCATCGCTGCAAACATCCAAAACGCGGAGGCGTTTAAATCCTGCATCGAGTCGTAAAGCCCTTTGGACATGAAGGTACTCAATACATTCAGCCGCACTTCGGTCAGCAGCAGCGCAATCATCGCCGTAATCAGCAGCAAGACTTTGACCGCGCTTTTCGGCGTCAGGCACAGACGCAGGATATAGGCGAACTCGCGCCCGAAGCGCGTTTCGCGTGCCAAAAACAGAATCACCGCCGAGGCGGCGGCGACCATACCTAATGTTTGTAACAGCCAAGACGGCGTGGAATAAAGCTCGATTTGCCATTTTTGCATGTGCGTTGTCTCTTGAGGTAGGCAGCGGGCAGGGGTCGTCTGAAACCCTGATTCTCCGCTTAATAAAATAATTTACAATTACTATGGATAAAGTTTTGATTGATGTTGTATTTTTGTTTTTACAAATAGTTATCATCACTTTTTATAGAAAGGCAGAATGTTATCAAATATAATTCCGCAGCAAAATTACTTTGTGATTTTTAACGCTTATTGCAATAAAAATAACCCACCTCAAAGACAGAAGGAATCTATGAATAGTAAATTAGCCCTGATGCCGCTTTTGATTATGAGCGCGTTTTCTTATGCCGCCGATGAAGCGACACCCGAAACCCCTGTGCAACAGCAGTTGCAGGAAGTCAATGTCCGCGCCGACGCCAAACGCGTCAAAGCCGCCCGTTCTTACTCCATCGCCAGCGACGGCGACTTGCGCGACCGCGTGAACTTGGGCGTATTGGGCAAAGCCAATGCCTTTACCGCGCCGATTACCGTCGTCAACTACGACGAACAAGCCCTCAACAACACTGAAGCGCGTACTTTGGTGGATGCCGTAGCGAAAAAAGACGCTTCCGTTTGGCAGTTCGGCGGCGAAAGCAACACATTGACCGGCCTGTATTTCCGCGGTTATCAGCTTGATGCGCGCCAATTCAGCGTCAACGGTTTGGCGGGCATGTACGGCACGCAAGGCACAGCCAGCGTGCAAGTCGGCTCCGCGCAATTGATTAAAGGCGCGTCCACCGCCGTAAACGGCATGGACCCTGAAGGCGCGGTATCCGGTTCCGTCAATATCGAAACTAAAAAAGCCGCTGATGAAGGCAACCGCAAAATCGGTTTGGGCTGGTTCAGCAACAACCGCGCCCAAGGCACATTCGACTTGGGTCAACGCTTCGGCGAAAACAAAGAATTCGGCGTGCGTGCCAACGGCAAACTGCGCCACGGCGACACCCCGCGCCACGGTTACAGCGAAGACAATAAAGAATTTGCCTTAAATGCCGACTACCGCGGCGAAACACTGCGCGTGGCGTTCGACTCCATCTACGCCAAACGCAAAACCAACGGCGGTCGCGCACGTATGCAGGACATTCAAAACGCCAACGGACGCTTGTTTGCCGCACCTGAAGGCAAAGTGAATTTAGCGCCGAGCTGGCAGGCTCAAAACACGCGCGGTCAAACGAATATGCTGACCTTCGAATGGGATGCGTTTGAAAATGCCCAAATTACAGGCGGTATCGGCTACAACAATGCGCGCTATTACGGTAATTTCGCCTCTCCTACCGTTACGAGCAGCGGCTTGACCTACAATTCGGGTCGCGCGCGTTTGACCGACCAGCGTTTCAAAACGCTCAGTATGAATCTGACTGCACGCGGCGAATTTGAAACCGGTCCGGTAAGTCACAACTGGAGTACCGCATTTGACCGCATCGACCGTAAACGCACTACTTATCAAGGAGCACGTCAAACAAGAAGCAGCGTTATCGATCCAAGCCTTGATATTCCGACCCAATTGGCAAAATTGGATTCCAACTTAGGAAGCGCGTGGAGTGCAACGCCTTCATTGGATACCGTAATCAAAGTAAACAGTTTGGCGGTATCTGACACGCTTGGTTTTGCCGACAACAAATACCGACTCACTTTGGGCGGGCGTTTCCAAGCCGTCGAGCAGAAAAACAAATTAAACGGCCGCAAAGCGGATGCGAACCGTTTCAGCCCGATGTTGATGGCGGCCTGGGTTCCGCAGCCTGATTTGGTGGTTTACGGAAACTATATGGAAGATTTGGAGCCGTCCGACATCCGTACCGATGACGACGGTCATGTAACGATGGCAGATCCGCGCGTCAGCCGCCAATTTGAAGTCGGCGTACGCAAAAACTGGGGCGACTTTGTCACCACTTTAAACGCGTTCCAAATCAAACGCCCGGGCTACTGGCGCGGCAACACGACTTCAGGTACTGACTTCGCAGCGCGCAAAAATGCAGGCTTGGCTTATAGCGGTTCGGAGCAAGGCATGGAGCGCAGCCGCGGTATCGAATTCAATACCTATGCCAACTTGTTGAACAAAACCCTGCGTCCGACTTTCGGTCTGATGTATCTGCAATCAACCGTAAAAGATTATCCGAATTTCGCCGACAATTTGGTTAACGGCGTACAAGTTGCCAACCCGCGTGTGATCGCCAAAGCGGGCGTGGAATGGGACACCCCGTTTGCCAAAGGCTTGACCTTGAACGGCAACGTTTCGTACTTCGGCAAATCTTACCAAGACACGCAAAAACAATATGCCTTCCCATCCTATACCTTGGTTGACGTAGGCGCGCGCTACAAAACCAAGCTCGGCAAAAATACCCTGACCGTCAGCAGCTCTGTGGAAAACCTGTTCAACAAAAATTACTGGCAGGTACAGCGCGGCCAATACGACCGCAGCTTCGCCGTCGTCGGCATGCCGCGTACTTACTGGCTGAAAGCGGAATTAGATTTCTAATATCCGGATAGACCAGCCGGCAAAGACAAAGGTCGTCTGAAAATCCCCAATCAGGGTTTTCAGACGACCTTTTCTATTGTTTTCCAATATAGTGGATTAAATTTAAATCAGGACAAGGCGACGAAGCCGCAGACAGTA
>JUNU01000336.1 GCA_001067655.1 Neisseria lactamica | reverse complement strand
AAGTTGCACTTCAAATGCGAATCCGCCGTCGTCTGAAAATTTTCAGACGACCTTTTGTTATGAGTTGGACAATATGGGCGGATTATTCTTGGCTGATGGGGTCAAAGCCCGGGCAGTCTTCATTATTTTTGGAATTGCTTGCCCAGAATATGCCGTCGCTGTTGAGGTAAACGGAGCAGGTCTCGGTGGACTTGTATTCGTCTGTGGGTTTGGCTTCGAGGATGTATCTTGAGGAGGCGGAGTTTACGATTTTTTTATCGTTGTCGTCCGGGCCTTCGAAGTTGAAGATGGAGATATTGAAATATTGGTTTTGAACCAAAGTGGGTAATTTGGGGTTGCCTGCTTCGGCTTTTACTGTCGCATGCTGGGCGTAGTAACGCTCGAGGTTTTGGGCGTTGATCAGCAGCTCGGAGCGGACGCTTTCCAAGCGTGTTTTGCGGACGTAGCGTTGGTAAGAGGGATAGCCGATCGTCGCTAAAATCGCGATGATCAGGACGACAACGAGTAGCTCGGGAAGAGTAAAACCTTGTGATTTGTTTTTCATAGTAAGTGTCATTGTGTTGTTATATTTATCATGCCGGGTCGTCTGAAAGGTTCGGGGAAGCGGCTGTTGTGGTATTCGATAGATGTTGAATTATAGTTCTTTTCTCTTGTTTTGAATGTTTGGATAAATATTGAGATTGGGAAAATATGTAAATACGTTGAAATATTCTGGAAAAGGGTTTTGATTATCTTTATGTAAAACAATAAGTTAAATTTTAGTTTGCTTGGTTATTGTCTTGGCTGGAGTGGATGTTTACAGTAAAATTTGTCCGTTTTCAGCGTTTTCGGCGGATAAGTGTTGGGATTATGCGACATGAATTGGGTGCCGGATTGAACAGATGAAATGGATGAATCAGAAAGTCAGTTATGGCAAAAATCATTAATAAATGGACGGTTGGAATAACGGTTGCTGCGGTGCTTGGGTTTGCTGCGTGGTCTTATTTCCAGCCCGAACCGCAAACTTCTTACATCACGGAAACGGTCAAACGAGGCGACATCAGCCAGACGGTATCCGCTACGGGCGAGATTTCGCCGTCGAATTTGGTGTCGGTGGGCGCGCAGGCTTCGGGGCAGATTAAGAAGCTGTACGTCAAGCTCGGACAGCAGGTTAAAAAGGGCGATTTGATTGCGGAAATCAATTCGACCACTCAGGTGAACACGCTGAATACGGAAAAATCCAAGCTGGAAACGTATCAGGCGAAATTGGTTTCTGCCGAAATTGCGTTGAACAGCGCGGAGAAGAAATACAAGCGCGAAGCGGCTTTGTGGAAGGAAAACGCGACTTCTAAAGAGGATTTGGAAAGCGCGAAGGATGCGTTGGCTGCGGCTAAGGCAAACGTTGCCGAGCTAAAGGCTTCCATCAAGCAAACCAAAATTTCCATCAATACCGCCGAATCGGAATTGGGCTATACCCGCATTACCGCGACGATGGACGGTACGGTGGTGGCGATTCCGGTGGAGGAAGGGCAGACCGTGAACGCGGTACAGTCCACGCCGACGATTATCCAGTTGGCGAATCTGGATACGATGTTGAACAAAATGCAGATTGCCGAAGGCGATATTACCAAGGTCAAAGCGGGGCAGGACATTTCGTTTACGATTTTGTCCGAACCGGATACGCCGATTAAGGCGAAGCTTGACAGTGTCGACCCGGGCTTGACTACGATGTCGCTGGGCAGCTATACCACCAGCACGGACACGACTTCCAATGCGATTTACTACTACGCCCGCGCTTTGGTGCCTAATCCCGACGGCAAACTTTCTATCGGTATGACGACGCAGAATACGATTGAAATCAACGGCGTGAAAAACGTTTTGCTCGTGCCGACACTGACGATTAAAAAACACGACGGCAAATCGTTTGTCAGCGTTTTGGGCGCGGACGGTAAAGCTTCGGAACGCGAGATTACGGTCGGTCTGAAAGACAGTATGAATACCGAAGTGAAAAGCGGTTTGAAAGAAGGCGACAAGGTGGTGATGTCGGAAATGAGCGCGGCGGAGCAGGCGGAAGCGGCACAACGCGCCATGCAGGGCGGTCCGCCGAGATAAATAGGCAACAGGTCGTCTGAAAGTGTTGTTTCTGAGCAAAATCCCGCTTTCAGACGACCTTTCCACTCCATACATCATTATCGGTCGGAAACACTTATGAGCTTAATCGAATGTAAAAACATCAACCGCTACTTCGGCAGCGGCGCGAACCGCGTTCATGTTTTGAAAGATGTCAGCCTGTCGATAGAGAAGGGCGATTTCGTCGCCATCATCGGGCAGTCCGGTTCGGGCAAATCCACGCTGATGAACATCCTCGGCTGTTTGGATAGCGCGACTTCGGGTTCGTATCAAATCGACGGCATCGAAACTGCCAAAATGGAGCCGGACGAACTGGCGGCATTGCGGCGCGAACGCTTCGGCTTTATTTTCCAACGCTACAACCTTTTGGGCTCGCTGACGGCGCGGGATAACGTCGCCCTGCCTGCCGTGTATATGGGCATGGGCGGCAAAGAGCGTTCTAATCGTGCGGAAAAATTGTTGCAGGATTTGGGTTTGGAAGGTAAAGAAGGCAACAGACCCAGCGAACTTTCCGGCGGTCAGCAACAGCGCGTCTCCATCGCCCGCGCCCTGATGAACGGCGGCGAAATCATCTTCGCCGACGAACCGACCGGCGCGCTCGATACCGCCAGCGGCAAAAATGTGATTGAAATCATCCAAAAGCTGCATAAAGAAGGGCATACCGTGATTATGGTCACGCACGACCCCGGTATCGCCGCCATCGCCAACCGCATCGTTGAAATCCGCGACGGCGAAATCATCTCCGACAGTTCAAAAAATCCCGAAATCCCTGAAAGTAAAATCGAACGCATCAAAGAAAAATCTTCGTGGCTGTTTTATTACGACCAATTCGTCGAAGCCTTCAAAATGTCGGTGCAGGCGATTATGGCGCACAAAATGCGTTCGCTCCTGACCATGCTCGGCATCATCATCGGCATTGCCTCGGTCGTGTCCGTCGTCGCTTTGGGCAACGGTTCCGAGAAAAAAATCCTCGCAGACATCAGTGCGATGGGGACGAACACCATCAGTATTTTCCCCGGACGCGGTTTCGGCGACAGGCGCAGCGGCAGGATTAAAACCCTCACCATTGACGACGCAAAAGTTATCGCCAAACAAAGCTACGTCGCTTCCGCCACGCCGCAGACGACCTCCGGCGGCACGCTGACCTACCGCAACACCGACCTGACCGCCTCGCTTTACGGCGTGGGCGAACAATATTTCGACGTACGCGGGCTGAAGCTGGAATCAGGCCGCCTGTTTGACGAGGGCGATGTCAAAGAAGACGCGCAAGTCGTCGTGATCGACCAAAACACCAAAGAAAAACTCTTTGGCTTGGACGTCAATCCCTTGGGCAAAACCGTCCTCTTCAACAAACGCCCGTTGACCGTTATTGGTGTGATGCAAAAAGAGGAAAACTCCTTTGGCAACGCCGACGTATTGATGCTCTGGTCGCCCTATACGACCGTGATGCACCAAATTACCGGCGAGAGCTACACCAACTCGATTACCGTTAAAATCAAAGACGACGCCAACACCCAAGTCGCCGAAAAAGGACTGACCGAGCTGCTCAAAACGCGGCACGGTACGGAAGACTTTTTCATGAACAACAGCGACAGCATCAAGCAGATGGTCGAAACTACCACCGGCACGATGAAGCTGCTGATTTCCTCCATCGCTTTGATTTCATTGGTGGTCGGCGGTATCGGCGTGATGAACATCATGCTGGTGTCCGTAACCGAGCGCACCAAAGAAATCGGCGTGCGCATGGCGATCGGCGCGCGGCGCAACAACATCCTGCAACAATTCCTGATTGAAGCGGTCTTAATCTGTATTATCGGCGGCTTGGTCGGGGTAGGGCTGTCCACGCTCATCAGCCTTGTGTTCAACCATTTCGTCACCGAATTTCCGATGGAAATTTCCATCGGCTCCGTCATCGGCGCGGTTGTCTGCTCGACGGCTATCGGCGTGGCGTTCGGTTTTATGCCCGCCAACAAAGCCTCCAAGCTCAATCCGATTGATGCCTTGTCTAAGGATTAAAGTTTCAGACGACCTCCAAACCCAAAAGGTCGTCTGAAAACACAGTTTGGCTATTGTCATCACAATGAACATATAGTGGATTAACAAAAATCAGGACAAGGCGACGAAGCCGCAGACAGTACAG
>JUNU01000032.1 GCA_001067655.1 Neisseria lactamica | reverse complement strand
CTAAGGTGCTGAAGCACCAAGTGAATCGGTTCCGTACTATCTGTACTGTCTGCGACTTCGTCGCCTTGTCCTGATTTAGTTAATCCACTATATGTTTCAGATGGGAAAAAAGGTCGTCTGAAAACCGCGACCGGTATTCAGACGACCCCATGTGGATCAAAGCAGTTTTTTGATGTCGGCGGCAATGGTCGCCGGCTCGCTGCCGTAAGGCGAGAAAATCGCCACTTCGCCGTTTTTATCAATCAGATACGCGCCGGAAGAGTGGTCAACCAGATAGTTCTCGCTGTCTTCCTTCTGAACCACTTTGGAGGAAACCACGCGGTATTGCTGTTTGATGACCGGCAGGCTTTGGTCGCCTGTTGCAGTCAGACCGATAAATTCAGGATTGAACTGCTTGACGTATTTGCTGATGACTTCAGGCGTGTCGCGCTCGGGGTCGATGCTGACGAACACTACTTTCACATCTTTCGCCTGATCGCCCAGCTGTTTCAATGTGTCGCTGTAAGTCAGTAATTCGGTCGGACAAACGTCGGGGCAGTGTGTATAGCCGAAGGACAGGATCACGACTTTGCCTTTCAGGTCGCTTAAGCTGAACGGCTTGCCGTCGCCGTCGGTCAGCGTGAAATCGCCGCCGATGTCTTCTTTACGCATATCCGTTCCCGGACCTTGCGGTTTAGGAGCGGCAGCAGCATTAAGCGAGGTCGTCGTTTCAGGAGAAGAAGCAGGCGTTGCGGCTGGGGCGGACGCTGTTGAAGAAGCAGCTGAAGCAGTCGCGGGATTTTGTTCCGGCGTTTTGGCTTCAGGTTTGCAGGCAGCAAGTGCGGTAAGGGCGAATGCGCCCAAAATGGCGGTACGGATTGCAGTAGGCATCATAAAAATTCTCCAATGCGGGTATGGTGTGTGAACGTCGTCTGAAAATAAAAAATGAAACGAACGTCGCCATCTTAGCGCGTTTGCAACATTTAATATAGCGGTTTATGCCGTTTTTCGGCTGAAAATGAATGATGTTTGATATAAGTGGAAAGAGTAGGACGCGTCGGGAACAAAATAAAATAAATTTAATGTTTTTAAAAATCAAAAATATAAGCAATATATCTGCAAACAAAGCAAGATTTTGCTTTACAAGCCCGAATACGCCGCTATAATAGCGACTTCTTCACCAGCCCAGGTGGCGAAATTGGTAGACGCAGGGGACTCAAAATCCCCCGCCGCAAGGTGTGTCGGTTCGAGTCCGACCCTGGGCACCACAAAAAACCGCTTATCAGCGGTTATTTTTTTGCCTGTCGAAGCTTGTCTTAGAGGCCAACATTCTGATTAATCACGATTTTTGTTGGTTTTGTTATGTTTTTGATATTTGATCAAAACGAACACGCGGTTCAGTGAAAGTCGGATTCATTTACCTCTTATTCCTCCGCCCATGTTGAATAAATACCGCCAAGCCCGTTTTATGACAAAGGTCGTCTGAATCAAACTATACTTTCAGACGACCTCTATTCAATCACGGAGCTTATTTATGTCTATCCGTCTGACTACGCTGTCGCTTATTCTCGCCGCCACAGCCTGCACGCCCACCGTTTCCCCATCGGCAGAAACTTCACCGACCGTCATCAAATCCACCATCGATACTGCCTATTGGACAGAACAGCCCTATTGCAGCGGCCGCTATCAATTGCGCCTGCCGTCCCAACGCCGTCATGGCAGTACGCACCTTGGTTACAATGGCTGGAGTGTGATGGTTATGTTTAACGACTGGAAGAGAAACGTTAGGAATATCAACGAGTTTAAGCAAAATGGTAGAGCAGGAACAAAAATTGTTGTTGATACCCGTACTCTGATTCCGGATCGGGCAATGATGCAGGTAACACGTAGGGATTTTGAATGGGAGCATATTATCAGGGATCGTGGTATGCCCTACGAAGCCGATTTATATTTCAAGCTGGATAATGATGACGCCTATATCGTACGCAGCTATTTCCGTATTCCTTCTGATCATGGCAAAGCCCCTGCCAACTGGAAAGCCCAAGAGAAAGAAGCGATAAACACCATAGAGAAAAAATTCCGCCAAGAAATCCTCAGCGGTTTGAAAACAAGACAGGAGTTTGAAGTGCCAAATAAACACGGCATCTGCCTGATAGGCGGCTTTATCGCTGATGACGGTAAAAAACCGTTTGAAGTTCATAGCACCGTCGAATTTGCCAAGCAACACGATATGAGTCTGGAAATCATGCACGGCGATGTGCTGAAAGCGGGCGAGCCAACGTTGCTACAACGTAAAGTCAATCTGGGAAAAGGTGCAATGGCTAAAGCCCTAACGCACACCATCCGCCAAGGCAAACGCACCATCAACGGCATGTCCGGCGAGGAAAAACTGGTGAAATGGGGCGGC
>JUNU01000335.1 GCA_001067655.1 Neisseria lactamica | reverse complement strand
ACTGTCTGCGGCTTCGTCGCCTTGTCCTGATTTAAATTTAATCCACTATACAAACCGTCAGCCTCTTAAAGTACATAAAAATAGATGCAGACAAATTGAGCCAAGCTTCCACCAAGAACAAACAAATGCCAAATACCATGACCATGTTTAATCTTTTTATCATTCACAAACCAATAGATACCGACGCTATACAATATACCGCCCAACGCAAGCCAAAACAGCCCGGCAGATGAAAGCGATTGAACCAATGGAAATAAAGCAACCAAAATCAACCATCCCATCACCACATAAATAATCATGGACAACAGCCGTTTTTCACTCTTCCTCCCTATCGTAAGCTCTTGAATAATCCCTAAAAATGCTAAGCCCCACGACACACCGAAAAGCGACCAACCCCATTCTCCCTTAAGAGGAATCAAGGTAAACGGGGTATAGCTGCCTGCAATCAACAGATAAATCATGCAATGATCCACTTTTTGCAAGACAGCCTTAATTTTAGGTTGAGGAATACTGTGGTACAACGTTGAGCCCAAATACAGCAAAGACAGGCAAACACCATAAGTAATCGCACTGGCAAGCCGATATGAATCATCCGCCTTAATAATCATCAGCACCAATGCCGCAACAGCCAGCATGGCGCCGATCAAATGAGTATACGCATTAAAGCGTTCACCGTGATACATAAGAATCGTTCTTAGTTTGAAGAGACCGGCAAAGTGTACGCCAAACATAATACCGTAAGCGCAAGAAAATGATAAAGATAAGTTAAAACCAACATCGTTATCATTCCAAGACGCCTAATCCAGGCCTTACCTTACATTCAACATCATCCCTCTTTTCGCAGACGTTCCAAATGTTCGCGTACTTCCTGTACCTTTTCTTCGGTAAACAAATTCTCGATATTTTTCCAGATACTATGATAGCCATAAGGACCATGTTGCATTTCTAACCTGGCCTCTTCCACCGACCAACCCTGATAAATAATACGGTACATTCCGGAAATCAAACCTGTACGGTCAGCCCCATGATAGCAATGAACCAATACAGGACCGTATTTTTGCTGCTTTTCAATTAAGAAAAGAGTTTGCGCGATATCTTTAGGCTTAATTTTCCACGTCAACAAAGGACGGTTCAGCAGCATCAAATTGCGGCCTTTTAAATGTGTTTCGTTGTCGTTCCGATCAAAAAATCGCAAATTAATCACGCTACGGATACCGAGTTGCTCAATCAGTTCCCCATCTTCCGCAACCGGCTGCTCACTGCGGTAAAGCTTATCGTCAATACGGTACAAATTAGCATCTTGCTTTACCAAAGTCGCCCAACGGGCGGAAGCAGTAGAAATATTTTGAGGAGCCATAGGAGTGGAGCACGCAGCGAGGAAACATGAACACAAAATCACAGACACAAAATGACGCATAAATTCTTCTCTAAAATAAAACGTGATTGTAATGGCAGGTCGTCTGAAAACGAAGCCCGATTAAAGCAGACAACCGCAACCGGCAGCTTCAAGCATTTTCAGACGACCTTTATGTCGTACAAATCAAACACAAACCACATATCCAAGAACAATCAGCCCTGTAAATGTAAAAAACAGTTTGTTTTTGTCATAATTATATCTATGATAACGCTTTTATGCTGTTTGATAAAAACGCACCATTCCAACCGATAAAAAAGGGGACAACATGTCTGTAATCAACACTAAAATCAAAACCATCATCTTAACCGCCGTCAGCGCGGCAATCCTGTCTGCCTGTGGCGGCGGCGGTGGCAGCGGTGGCGCATCCACCCTTTCCACCGGCTCAACCAGCACAGGCGGCAACGGCAGCCCTGCTAAAAACGGCAGCCCAAGCAATGCCACCCCCAGCGCTAACAACAATAATGGCAATACCGTAGCAGCAGCAACCCCTAGTCATAACCGCGCTGACAATCTCGCGGACTTGATTGATGAAGCGCCGCTTGAAGCTTTAAACCTTGCCACACCGCTGCACACCAGCTTCATTTCTTCAGCCAGCGCACAACAAGACAACCCAAATGTTCAATTGCGCCAAAAAGAAACAGGAGAGAAATTCCAAACTGACAACCAAAATAAAAACCAAGGCGGTTTAATCAGCTCTTTAGATTTTAAAGCCAACGATGAAGTGAAATTGGATGGAATTGTACTATTCAATAAAAATGCGAATGGCAGTGCAACGCAACCCGAATGGACAACCACCGATTCCCTCATCGCAAAAATCAATTCTAAAGGCAACACAAAAGCCGATATCAGCGAACAAGATGGCAGCGAAAAAAATACCAAATACGAATACGGCAAATCAACTTTGGACGACCGTATTGTCGAAATCTTCAAACAATTGAAGACCGAACGGGAAAACCTTAAAAAAGCAAAAGAAGGCGGTACCGACGGTATTGATACAAACAAAATTGCAGAAATTGAAGCCAAGATCAAAGAGCTGTCAGAACTGTATGACTTTAAACGTCAACTTCGTGCAGGTTTGACAAAATATACTCAAGATTCCATGAATCAAATTGCCTATTTCCGCACTGATGCCGATGGTTTGGTGTTTGACAAACGATTCGACGGCATCTACGTCATCCGCTTTGTTGATGGTACGCAGATCGTTATGCACGATCCTGCCGCTGCCGGTTGGACTTACCAAACTTTCGCCCACTATATTGATCCGAAATCCGGTGTGATTTACGGCTATCAAAGCTTAGGCGATGAGACCAAGTTCACCGACCTGCCTGAAAAAGGTACGGCAACTTACAACGGCTTGACTACTGCCTATGTTGTGAAAGGTGATCAAAGCCGTCAGTTGACGGCGGATGTTAAAGCCATCGTCGATTTTGGTTTGAAAGGCGTACGCTTTGAAACTGCCAATTCCCAATTCCACTCCCTCGACGCCAACGGCCGCCGCGTAAGCGAAGCCGATGCGAAGTACGACATGAAAGGTGCG
Source organism: Neisseria lactamica (assembly GCA_001067655.1). GTDB lineage: Bacteria > Pseudomonadota > Gammaproteobacteria > Burkholderiales > Neisseriaceae > Neisseria > Neisseria lactamica_B. Next base: position 28,628 of record JUNU01000335.1, on the reverse strand, counting down.
GCGAAATGGGAAAACGGCAACCTCTTCCTTGGCTCAGTTGAAGCAGCCGCAGCAGGTCTGAAAGGTAATTTGAGCGGTAAATTCTACGGTGCAAAAGCTGCTGAAATCGGCGGCACTTACGGCCTGAAAAACCAAGACGGCAGCGAACACCTCATTGGTGGTTACGGCGCGAAACGTCAATAATCCTAATTACCGTCTCCTTTAAAAAGGGTCGTCTGAAAGACTGTTTGCAGTTTCAGACGACCTTTTTCTTTTAATCCACCAAACATACCTGCACCAATATGAAAGTGTATAACACGATTACCCAATGCAGCGACAAATTGATTTGAAATCAGCGAAAAACAAGGAAGTTATCTTTATCCAACCGCTTTATCCCTTATCTTCATCATCCTCTTCCCGCTTCTATTACCAACTTCTCTAATAATCACGCCGCAGAGAATGCGCAATTGTGGCATAATCTGCACCAAATCAAACAGACATCGGCAATGCACACCATACCGGCGCGTGGATCCGATGGCTTTATCACCAAACTTTCAGACAAATCAAACCAAGACGGGGTTTCCAACCAAAGGTCGTCTGAAAGTATCCGCTTCAACGAAATTAAAACCGACAAATGTAAAGAGCAGAAAGTCTCCCATGACAACCCAAACCCTTTTAATTGAACTCCTTACCGAAGAACTTCCCCCAAAAGCCCTGAATAATTTAGGCAATCACTTCGCCGCTTCTGTTGCCGAAGGCTTGGAAAAAGCGCAACTGATTGACGGCGAAGCCGAATATACCGCCTATGCCTCACCGCGCCGTTTGGCCGTTCAAATCAAAAACGTCAAAGCCGTTCAAGCCGATCAGAAAATCGTGAAAAAAGGTCCTGCCGTGGCGAATGCCATGAAAGACGGCGCGCCGACCAAGGCTTTGGAAGGTTTTGCGCGCGGTGCAGGCGCGAAAATCGAAGACCTGACCATCGTCCACGACGGCAAGCAGGATGTGTACGCCTACGAATATGTTCAAACCGGCAAACCGTTGGGCGAACTTTTAGAAGACATTATCAATCAAGCCGTTAAGAAACTGCCGATTCCGAAAGTGATGCGTTGGGGCAGCAGCACGTTTACCTTCGTGCGCCCCGTTCACGGGCTAATTGTGCTGCACGGCGGCGACATCGTAAACGTCAGCGTTTTGGGCTTGCAAAGCGGCAATCAAACTTTGGGACATCGCTTCCTGTCCAGCGGCGAAATCACCATTGAAAACGCCGACAACTACGCCACACAAATGCGCGAGCAAGGCAAAGTCGTCGCTTCGTTTGCCGAGCGCAAAGCCGCGATTCAGACAGCCTTGAACGAGCAGGCAGGTCGTCTGAAAGCCACCGTGGCCGCCGATGAAGCCTTGTTGGACGAAGTTACCGCGCTGGTCGAATACCCCGTTGTTTTGGAAGCCGGTTTTGAAGAACATTTCCTTGCGGTGCCACAGGAATGCCTGATTTTGACCATGCAGCAAAACCAAAAATACTTCCCGCTGCTCGACCAAAATGGTAAGCTGATGAACCGCTTCCTGCTGGTCTCCAACCTGAAAACCGAAGACCCGTCGCACATCATCCAAGGCAACGAACGCGTTTTGCGCGCGCGCCTGTCTGATGCCGAGTTCTTCTACAAACAAGACCAAAAAGCGACTTTGGAAAGCCGTCTGCCCAAGCTGGCAAACGTGGTGTATCACAACAAAATCGGCTCGCAAGCCGAGCGTATCGAACGCCTGCAAAGCATCGCTGCCCACATCGCTAAAGCTTTAGGCGCGGATGCCGCCGCAGCCGAACGCGCCGCGCGTCTGGCAAAAGCCGACTTGGTGACCGAAATGGTCGGCGAATTCCCCGAACTGCAAGGTACGATGGGCAAATACTATGCCCGTTTGGACGGTGAAACCGAAGAAATCGCCGAAGCCGTCGAGCAACACTACCAACCGCGTTTTGCCGGTGACAACCTGCCGAACGGCAAAGTCGCTACTGCCGTTGCACTTGCCGACAAATTGGAAACCTTGGTCGGCATTTGGGGCATCGGTCTGATTCCGACCGGCGACAAAGACCCCTACGCCCTGCGCCGCGCTGCCTTGGGTATTCTGCGGATGCTGATGCAGTATGGTTTGGACGTAAACGAGCTGATTCAGACGACCTTCGACAGTTTCCCCAAAGGGTTGCTCAACGAGAAAACGCCGTCTGAAACCGCCGACTTCATGCAGGCACGCCTTGCCGTGTTGTTGCAAAACGACTATCCGCAAGACATCGTCGCCGCCGTACTCGCCAAACAGCCGCGCCGTTTGAACGATTTAACCGCCAAACTGCAAGCCGTTGCCGCGTTCAAACAACTGCCCGAAGCCGCCACGCTCGCCGCTGCCAACAAACGCGTGCAAAACCTGCTGAAAAAAGCCGATGCCGCGCTGGGCGAAGTCGATGAAAGCCTGCTGCAACAAGACGAAGAAAAAGCCCTGTACGCCGCCGCACAAGACTTGCAGCCGAAAATCGCCGCTGCTGTTACCGAAGGCAATTTTCAGACGGCCTTGTCCGAACTGGCTTCCGTCAAACCGCAAGTCGATGCCTTCTTCGACGGCGTGATGGTAATGGCCGAAGATCCCGCAGTGAAACAAAACCGCCTGAACCTGCTGAACCGCTTGGCAGAGCAGATGAACGCGGTAGCGGATATTGCACTCTTGGGCGAATAATATCGAGCCATAAACAAAGGTCGTCTGAAAACGGACAAGCAACTTTGTCCAACGTTTTCAGACGACCTTTTTGATTCTATGAATCTAATGCCATCCGTCCACGCACAAAGCCAATTCCCGCTCACATCCTTGTCTTAGCCCCATACCATTCCGTGTGGGCACGGCCTATTTACTATATAATTTCGACTTTCAGCATTTTCCGCGCTTAATCATGAAACTGCTCAAACGCATCAAAACCATCCTCCGCACGCTTTACCTCTACCGCCTCGCCGAGCTGTTTGCCGCGCTTGTCCGTCCGGGCTGGGCGCGGACGCTGTTGAAAATGCTGCCGCAGTCGTCTGAATTTGAAAACGAACCTCCTGCCGTGCGCCTGCGCCTTGCCTTAGAAAGCTTAGGGCCGATTTTCATCAAATTCGGGCAGGTTCTGTCCACACGCCCCGATTTGATTCCGCATGATTACGCGGTCGAACTGGCAAAGCTGCAAGACAAAGTCCCGCCGTTTGATGCGCAGCTTTCACGCTCGCAAATCGAAAAATCACTGGGGCAATCCATCGAAACGCTGTACGCGGAATTTGAAACCGAACCCGTCGCCAGCGCGTCCATCGCCCAAGTACACAAAGCCCGCCTGCATTCGGGCGAACAAGTGGCGGTCAAAGTCTTGCGCCCCAACCTTTTGCCCGTGATTGAACAGGATTTGTCGCTGATGCGCTTCGGCGCAGCTTGGGTCGAGCGTCTGTTTGCCGACGGCAAGCGTTTGAAACCGCGCGAAGTAGTGGCGGAGTTCGACAAATACCTGCATGACGAGTTGGACTTGATGCGCGAAGCCGCCAATGCCAGCCAGCTCGGCCGCAACTTCCAAAACAGCAATATGCTGATTGTGCCCAAGGTGTTTTACGACTACTGCACCAGCGACGTACTGACCATCGAATGGATGGACGGCACGCCCGTATCGGACATCGCCAAACTCAAAGCCGACGGCATCGATTTGCACAAACTTGCCGATTACGGCGTGGAAATCTTCTTCACACAAGTCTTCCGCGACGGCTTTTTCCATGCCGATATGCACCCTGGCAACATTTTGGTCGCCGCCGACAACCGCTACATCGCCCTCGATTTCGGCATCGTCGGCACGCTGACCGACTACGACAAACGCTATCTCGCCATCAACTTCCTCGCCTTTTTCAACCGCGATTACCACCGCGTCGCCACCGCCCACATCGAATCGGGCTGGGTGCCCGCCGACACGCGCGCGGAAGAATTGGAAGCTGCCGTCCGCGCCGTGTGCGAACCGGTGTTCAACAAACCGATTTCGCAAATTTCCTTCGGTTTGGTGCTGATGCGCCTGTTTGAAGTCAGCCGCCGCTTCAACGTCGAAATCCAGCCGCAACTTGTTTTGCTGCAAAAAACGCTGCTCAACATCGAAGGCTTGGGACGGCAGCTTGATCCCGATTTGGACTTGTGGAAAACCGCCAAACCGTTTTTGGTGAAATGGATGAACGAACAGGTCGGCCCGAAAGCCTTTTGGCGCAACCTCAAAAACGAAGCCCCCGATTGGGCGCAAATCATCCCTTCCCTGCCGCGCAAAATCAGCGCGCTGGTTGACGAAAACCGCCAGCAGGAAATGCGCGATGCCTATATCCATTTGGTTAAAGTGCAGCAGCGGCAAAGCATGTGGCTGGGCGTGATTGCGGTTACTTTGCTTCTGATTTTGCTGTTTGATTAAAAATCTATATACACAAAAGGTCGTCTGAAAACGAAGTGGTGGTTTTAGAAAAACTCGCTATCCGCATTTTCAGACGACCTTTTATTATGGATTTGAATAAAACGCGCACCTCAACCGCAGCATGGGCTACGCCCACGAAAATCAGGATATTTTGCCACTCGCCCCAAACAGAATAGACCGATATATTTTTCGCGGGCAAAGCCCACGCTACTTCTTCCGCTCATTACCGAGGTCGTTTGAAAACACGGATTGCGGCTAGACAAGCCTGCTATAACCGTTTTCAGACGACCTTTGATTATGAATTTAAATAAAACACCCCCGCCCCCGTAGCGTAGGCTTCGCCCACGAAAATCGAATATTTTATCCATCGCCCAAAACAAAATAGACCAATATGTTTCTCGCGAGCAAAGCCCATGCTACCTGTTCCCATCATCATCAAAGTCGTCTGAAAACGTCAACCGTTCCCATCGCATGGAAAACGCGCTTTTCAGACGACCTTTACAGTTTTTGAGTCATTCCTCGATATGCTATAATCCGCCGTTAAACTTTTATCTTTTCAGGAAAAACCATGAGCTTGAAATGCGGCATCGTCGGCCTGCCCAACGTCGGCAAATCCACCCTCTTTAACGCGCTGACCCAATCGGGCATCGAAGCGGCGAACTATCCCTTCTGCACCATCGAACCCAACGTCGGCATCGTCGAAGTGCCCGACCCGCGCATGGCGGAACTGGCGAAAATCGTCAATCCGCAAAAAATGCAGCCCGCCATCGTCGAGTTCGTCGATATTGCCGGTTTGGTTGCAGGCGCGAGCAAAGGCGAAGGCTTGGGCAACCAGTTCCTCGCCAACATCCGCGAAACCGACGCCATCGTCAACGTCGTGCGCTGCTTTGACGACGACAACATCGTCCACGTTTCCGGCAAAGTCGATCCGATTGCCGACATCGAAACCATCGGCACCGAACTAGCACTTGCCGACCTCGCCAGCGTCGAAAAAGCCATTGTCCGCGAAGAAAAACGCGCACGCTCAGGCGACAAAGACGCGCAAAAACTGGTCGAGCTGTGCAAAAAACTGCTGCCGCATCTGGACGAAGGCAAACCCGTCCGCTCCTTCGGTTTGGACGCGGAAGAACTCGCCATGCTCAAACCGCTGTTCCTGCTCACCGCCAAACCCGCCATGTATGTCGGCAACGTTGCTGAAGACGGTTTTGAAAACAATCCGCACCTCGACCGCCTGAAAGAATTGGCTGAAAAAGAAAACGCCCCCGTCGTCGCCGTTTGCGCCGCGATGGAGAGCGAAATCGCCGAATTGGAAGATGACGAAAAAGCCGAGTTCCTCGCCGAAATGGGCTTGGAAGAACCCGGCCTCAACCGCCTGATCCGCGCGGGCTACGACCTCTTGGGTCTACAAACCTACTTCACCGCCGGCGTCAAAGAAGTCCGCGCCTGGACCATCCACAAAGGCGACACTGCCCCGCAAGCCGCCGGCGTCATCCACACCGACTTCGAACGCGGCTTCATCCGCGCCCAAGTCATTTCCTACGACGATTTCGTGTCGCTCGGCGGCGAAGCCAAAGCCAAAGAAGCCGGCAAAATGCGCGTGGAAGGCAAGGAATATGTCGTGCAGGACGGCGATGTGATGCACTTCTTGTTTAATGTTTAAAAAGCACTCTATTCTTTCAGACGATCTCATAAAAGGTCGTCTGAAAATGAATTTCAAGGACAGACATGAAATCTCTTATTAAAAAGACACTTGTTTGGATAATACTCGGAATAGTTGGAGGATTAGGAGGGTTTGGAGTATTTTTCTATGATAGTATTAATGAACATGTCAAAAAACAGGATTTGATAATACAAAATATTTCAGAACAATTTCAAAAAAATAGATATAAAAGCTTAACCTGCTCGGAACAACTGAAAATCTCTTTATCAAACAGCGAGGCTTACACAAGAAATGTCCAAGAAATATTGTTAATACGAAAGAAAATAAAGGAAGAAGGTAAAATCACAAAACATGCACAAGACAGATTATCCTATCTTGATGTAGAAAATAAAAAAATTCACAAATTAAACTCTACCGAAAAGTCTCAAAGCATTATCTCATGCTACCAAGATGTGCTTAATAATTACAGACAAATAGGAATTGAATTGGAAATTATAAATGCAAATGAATTATATAATCCATTAAATCAAACTAACCATAATACAGATATTTTTTCTGAAAATTATAATGAAATAGAAAAAGATTATTTGCAAATGATTACCAATGGTTATTTTAATAACGATAATGACACATTAGATATGCTTATTCAAAATTTTGAAATAATGATAGAAACAAAAAGAAAACTAGAAAATTCAATGAAAAATGACATTGAACAATATGAAAATATAAATCAAAAGATGGAAATAAATATAGAAAATGAAATATCAAAGAGAAAAAATAGCAATTTATTTAAGAAATGGGTAAAAGCAATATTTTAAGAATTCTTTAACAAACCAATTAACATAAACCTATATAGAGTTAGACCTGATTGCGACAAACCTGAATTTGAAAGCATATCCAATGAAATCAGTCATCCAAGACCTACAATCGCGCGGCCTTATCGCGCAAACTACCGACATCGAAGCCTTAGACGCTTTGTTAAACGAACAAAAAATCGCCCTCTACTGCGGTTTCGACCCGACCGCCGACAGCCTGCATATCGGCCACTTGCTGCCTGTATTGGCATTGCGCCGTTTCCAACAAGCGGGGCATACGCCGATTGCTTTGGTGGGCGGCGCGACCGGCATGATCGGCGACCCCAGTTTCAAAGCGGTGGAGCGCAGCTTGAATTCTGCCGAAACCGTTGCCGGCTGGGTAGAAAGCATCCGCAACCAACTGAAACCGTTTTTGAACTTTGAAGGCGAAAACGCCGCCATTATGGCGAACAACGCCGACTGGTTCGGCAGCATGAACTGCCTCGACTTCCTGCGCGACATCGGCAAGCATTTCTCCGTCAACGCCATGCTGAACAAGGAATCTGTCAAACAGCGTATCGAGCGCGACGATGTGGGTATTTCCTTCACCGAATTCGCCTATTCCCTGCTGCAAGGCTACGACTTTGCCGAATTGAACAAACGCCATGGCGCGGTTTTGGAAATCGGCGGTTCCGACCAATGGGGCAACATCACCGCCGGTATCGACCTGACCCGTCGTCTGAATCAAAAACAAGTATTCGGTCTGACCCTGCCGCTGGTCACCAAATCCGACGGCACCAAATTCGGCAAAACCGAAGGCGGCGCGGTATGGCTGAACGCGAAGAAAACCTCGCCGTATCAGTTCTACCAATTCTGGCTGAAAGTTGCCGATGCCGATGTGTATAAATTCCTGAAATACTTCACCTTCCTGTCTATCGAAGAAATCGACGCCATCGAAGCGAAAGACAAAACCAGTGGCACCAAGCCCGAAGCGCAACGCATCCTCGCCGAAGAAATGACCCGCCTGATTCACGGCGAAGCCGCCCTGCAAGCCGCACAGCGCATTTCCGAAAGCCTGTTTGCCGAAGACCAAAGCCATCTCACCGAAAGCGACTTCGAACAGCTTGCCCTCGACGGCCTGCCTGCATTTGAAGTTTCAGACGACCTCAACGTCGTTGAAGCCTTAGTCAAAACCGGCTTGGCATCTTCCAACAAAGAAGCGCGCGGTTTTGTGAACAGCAAAGCGGTATTGCTCAACGGACAAGCCGCCGAATTAAACAACCCGAACCACGCCGCCGAACGCCCCGACGATGCCTATCTGCTGACCGACGCGCACAAACGCTTCGGCAAATACACCATCGTACGGCGCGGCAAACGCAACCACGCGCTCTTGGTTTGGAAATAAGCCTTAAATAACAGAGGTCGTCTGAAAACCTGTTTCAGACGACCTTTTTCTATCGGTAATGGCATGAATAGCAAATATATAGTGGATTAAATTTAGACCAGTACAGCGTTGCCTCGCCTTGCCGTACTATTTGTACTGTCTGCAGCTTCATCGCCTTGTCCTGATTTAAATTTAATCCACTATACCATCTGTATTCTCTGAGATTTAGTCCCATCCTGATTTAAGGTTAATCTAGTGCGCCTGCACATATCATGAGTCTTAAATCACGCAACGCTCTATCGATTTGAATTTAATACGCAATAAGAAAGAAATACCATGCCTGCCCTCTACTCTCTTGTTGATTTGAAAGCCGCCTACCAGCGCAAAGAAAAATTGAAATATCTATACTTCTGGGGACACACGCCAAAACATAAAAATGAGATAGATAAAGCCGTCTTCAGCCAATGGTATCCTGCGCCCTTTGAAATCGACGGCATCCGCTATGCGACTGCCGAACACTATATGATGGCAGAAAAGGCGAGGCTGTTCGGCGCAGACGATATCCGCCGCCAAATCATCGCTTCCGCCCATCCCAAACAGGCTAAGGATTTGGGAAGACAAGTCATCGGTTTTAAAAACGATATTTGGAATGCCCGCCGCTTCGATATCGTTTGCGAAGGCAACCGTGCCAAATTCATCCAACACCCCGATTTGAAACGCTTTCTGCTTGGCACCGGCAGCCGCATCCTAGTAGAAGCCAGCCCGGTTGACGCAATCTGGGGAATCGGACTTGCCCAAGATGATCCACGCGCCCAAAATCCATTGCAATGGCGGGGTTTGAACCTACTTGGTTTCGCACTAATGAAAGTACGGGATGAACTTCAGGTCGTCTGAAAGCAACTTCAGACGACCCCATAAAAAAAACGCACCTTATTAAAAGGTGCGTTTTAATTTCTACGATTTAGAATTTGGCGCCGGATTGGTTGGCCATATAGTCAACCGCAGCTTTGACTTCGTCATCGCTCAGACTTGAGTTACCGCCTTTTGCAGGCATGGAGTTGAAGCCCTCAATCGCGTGTTTGTGCAAGGTATCTTTACCTTGTTTGATACGCGGAGCCCAATCGTCTTTCTTGCCTATGCCTGGAGCACCGGGGATGGTGCCACCGTGACACATTTTACAGTTGGCTTCAAAAACGGCTTTACCGTCCACTTTGGCAGAAGAAGCATCTGCTTTTTCTACCGGCTTGGCTTCGGCAGGAGCGGCCGCTTTTGCATCAGCTGCTGAAGCCGCTTTTTCAGCTTGTGCAGGTGCGGGCGCAGATGAAGCGTCAGTGGATGATGCGGCAGCAGAAGCAGGTGCCGGTGTGGGAGCAGGTTCGGCTTTTTTCACGGGCGCTTTACCATCTTTGTTGGACAGACCCCATACATATGCAGTCATAATGTGGAGTTTGTCTTTATCCAAGAAACGACCCCAAGCCGGCATTTGACTGTGTCGGCCATTGGTGATGGTTTCGATAATCGATTTTTGAGTACCGCCCCACAGCCATACGTTGTCGGTCAGGTTCGGACCCAGTCCTTGGATACCTTGACCTTTATCACCGTGACAGGTAAAGCAGTTTGCCGGTGGACCACTGAACAATACTTTACCGCGTGCGGCACGTTCTTCATCGTATTGGTCTTTGGATTTGGATAAGGACATGACATAGTTTGCTACATCTTTTACCCGCTCTTCACCCAATGCAGGACCCCATGCCGCCATCGTCGCCGTACGGCCTTTTTCAATGGTCTCATGGATTTTCTCAGGTTCGCCGCCCCACAACCAATCGTTGTCGGTTAAATTCGGGAAGCCTTTGGAGCCTTTGGCATCAGAACCGTGACATTGGATACAGTAGGTATTGAAGAGGTTTTGACCGATGGCGCGTGCTTCAGGATTTTTTGCCACTTGCTCAATCGGCATATTGGCAAACTTGGCATAAACTTTGCCGTACTTCTGGTCTGCTTTAGCCATTTCCTGATCATATTGTCCGTGGCTGCTCCATTTCCACTGGCCTTCATAATCGCCCAAACCCGGGTACATGACCAGATAGCCGATACCGAACAGCCAGACAAAGACGTACAGCCAAAACCACCAGCGTGGCAACGGGTTGTTATATTCTTCGATACCGTCCCATTGATGACCTGTCGTTTTGACTTCTTCGCCCTTTTTAGGACGCTTCACAACGTTTTGGGAAAGCAGCAGCCATGCCAAGCCGATAAAGCTGAGCACGACGATGACTGCAATGTATATATTCCAGAAATTACTGGTAAATTGGGGTGCTGTGTTCATTATTTTGCTCCGTGATCACGGACTAAACTGTTATCGCCCGTCTTTTTCAGACGACTCTTTATCCTCATCATTTTCGAAAATACTGTTGGCGGCATCATCGTAGTTCTTTTTATTGCGTCGGTTGAAAACGATATAAAGCACTAAGATAAAGCTGATAAAAACCCAAACAGTAAAGAGCGAGCGTGCCCAGTTTACGTCCATGATGTTACCTTACGTTTTTCAATGCCAAGCCTAAGCCTTGCAGGTATGCAATCACCGCATCCAGCTCCGATTTGTTTTCCAAGGCTTCAGGCGCTTTGGCAATCTCTTCGTCGCTGTAAGGCGTACCGACTTTACGCAGGGCTTTCATATGCGCCACGGTTGCTTCGGCATCGACTTTGTTGCGGGCAAGCCATGGGAAAGCGGGCATATTGGACTCCGGCACAACGTCGCGCGGATTCAGCAGGTGGATGCGGTGCCATTCGTCGGAATAGCGGCCGCCGACACGTGCCAAGTCCGGACCGGTACGTTTGGAACCCCATTGGAACGGATGGTCATAAACAGACTCGCCGGCAACGGAGTAGTGGCCGTAACGTTCGGTTTCCGCACGGAACGGACGGATCATTTGAGAGTGACAGTTGTAACAACCCTCGCGGATATAGATGTCGCGACCAGCCACTTGCAAAGCGTTATAAGGTTTCACACCTTCTATAGGCTTGGTGACAGCTTTAGTAAAGAACAGCGGCACGGCTTCAATCAACAGGCCTACGCTGACTACAAGCAGGGTAAATACAATCAGGACGCCAACTTTTTCTTCAGCTAATTGTTGTAATTTCATTTTGGTAGCCTTTTCTTATGTTTTTAGTGGTGCTGGGTTTGAGACACCGCGGGAATCTCGGCATCAACCGCTTTGCCACTGATGGCCGTACGGTAAACGTTGTATGCCATGATACACATACCGCTCAGGTACAGCAGGCCGCCGGTGAAACGAATCATGTAGAAAGGCATGGTGCGTTTAACTGACTCTACAAACGAGTAGGTCAAAGTACCGTCCGCATTCAAAGAACCCCACATCAGACCTTGCAATACACCGGCAATCCACATAGAGGCGATATACAGAACCACGCCGATGGTCGCAATCCAGAAGTGTGCTTCCACCAATTTGGTGCTGTACATTTCATTTTTGCCGAACAGGCGGGGAATCATGTAGTACACGGAACCAATGGTCACGAAACCTACCCAGCCCAACGCGCCGGCATGAACGTGTGCAACAGTCCAGTCAGTGTAGTGGCTCAAAGCGTTGACGGTTTTGATGGACATCATCGGACCTTCAAAGGTAGACATACCGTAGAAGGACAGAGAAACAATCAAGAATTTCAAGATAGGGTCAGTACGCAGTTTGTCCCATGCGCCGGACAAGGTCATGATACCGTTGATCATACCGCCCCAAGAAGGTGCAAACAGAATCAGGGACAACACCATACCCAAGGACTGAGTCCAGTCAGGCAGAGCGGTATAGTGCAAGTGGTGGGAACCTGCCCACATGTAGGTGAAAATCAAAGCCCAGAAGTGGACGACGGACAGGCGGTAAGAGTAAACCGGGCGACCTGCTTGTTTCGGCACGAAGTAGTACATCATGCCCAAGAAGCCTGCAGTCAGGAAGAAACCTACGGCATTATGACCATACCACCATTGAACCATAGCATCGATTGCGCCCGCATAAACCGGATAGGATTTCATGAAGCCCGCAGGAATGCTCAGGTTATTGACGATGTGCAACAAGGCGACGGCCAAAATGAAACCGCCGTAGAACCAGTTGGCAACGTAGATGTGTTTGATTTTACGTTTGGCAATCGTACCGAAGAATACGATGGCGTAAGCAATCCAAACCAAAGCGATCAGGATGTCGATAGGCCATTCCAATTCGGCATACTCTTTAGCTTGGGTATAACCCAAAGGCAGGCTGACGATTGCCGCAACGATAACTGCCTGCCAGCCCCAGAAGGTAAATGCCGGCAGCCAACCGCCGAACAGGCGTGCATTACAGGTACGTTGAACAACGTAGTATGATGTACCCATCAGACCGCAACCGCCGAACGCAAAAATCACCGCGTTGGTGTGCAACGGACGCAGGCGGCCGAAGTGGAACCAAGGGCCGACATCTGATAAATCAAGGGCTGGGGCGAACAATTGGGCGGCAACGATGACACCGACCAACATGCCCACAATACCCCAAACTACGGTCATGATGGCGAACTGGCGCACCACTTTGTAGTTATAAGTTTGTGTGTCCATGAGAGTCTCCATGAATTATGGGAATAAAAATTTTTTATCTCACTTTGCCGTATGCGTTTTGAACAAACGCAATAAGGGCTAGGTTTAAATTTTTCTAAATTTAACATATAAGACAAGCCTAGCCAAGCAGAATTACATTTCACTCCGTCTGGTGGCTTTATCGATTTTTTATATTTTTTACTTTATAATCATATTATTATTTAACAACCTCCTCGGCAGCGCCACTTTATTTTTTCAAGCCTCCCTTTTGAAGGGGAGTTTATCGATATAAATCAAACTGCATAATTCGACTTTTTTATTCATAAAATTTAACAAATGCATTAATAGTCATGATTAATTACAAAATCACCCCCAACCCGCTCGCCCACGAGTGGCACATCCGCCTAACCTTCCGACAAGAACATGATTTGGAAACAGAAATCAGCCTGCCGAACTGGGTTCCCGGCAGCTATCTGATACGCGATTTCTCGCGCCACATCACCACCATCCGCGCCTTTTGCAATGGCGAATATACCCATCTGACCCAAGTCAAAAAAAACCGATGGCACACTGCCCCGCAGTCCGGCGAGTGGGAAATTTACTACACCGTTTACGCCTACGACCTGTCCGTCCGCGGCTCGTTTCTGACTGCCGAACGCGGATTCTTTGACGGCGCGTGCCTGTTTCTGCAGGTAAACGGACAAGAAAACAGCGCGCACCAAATCGAATTTCCCATCCTGCCGAAAACATGGCGGATTGCCACCACCCTGCCCCAAACCGACGTCCACAGCTTTCAGACGACCTCCTACCACGACTTAATCGACCACCCTGTCGAACTGGGCAACATTGAATTTCTGGATTTCGAAGCCGATGGTATCCCGCACCGCATCGCCTTGAGCGGCCACTATCCCGATTTCGACCGCGACCGCCTCGTGTCAGACATCCGCAAAATCTGCGAAACCGAACTGGCCATGTTCCCCTCCCCTGTCCCGTTCGCACATTACCTTTTTCTGCTCCACGTCGGCGACAACATCTACGGCGGACTGGAACACATCAGCAGCACCGCCCTGCTCGCCGACCGCCACAGCCTGCCGCCGCACGGCATGACCGACGCCAACGACGCCTACACCCAACTGCTCGGACTGTTCTCACACGAATACTTCCACGCCTGGAACGTCAAATCTATCAAACCCGCCGCCTTCGCCCCCTACGACCTCGACCGCGAAAACTACACCGAACAACTCTGGGCGTTTGAAGGCATCACCTCCTACTACGACGACCTCTTCCTCGCCCGCAGCCGCACCATCACCCCCGAAGCCTACCTGCGCCTGCTCGCCCAAAGCATCACCCGCGTTCAGCAAACCAAAGGTCGTCTGAAACAAAGCTTAGCCGAATCCAGCTTCACCGCTTGGAACAAATTCTACAAACAAGACGAAAACAGCCCCAACGCCATCGTCAGCTACTACCAAAAAGGCGCACTCGCCGCCCTCTGTCTTGACCTTGCCATCCGCAGCAAAAGCAACGGGCGACACACCCTCGACAGCGTCATGCGGCAACACTACCGCGATTGGTTGGACACCCGTCAAGGCATCCCCGAAAAACAATGGCAAGCCCGTTGCCAAGCGTTTACCGGTCTAGACCTCGAAGACTTTTTTCAGATGACCCTCTACACCACCGCCGACCTGCCCCTCGCCGAACTCCTCGTCACCATAGGCATCGGACTGCAATGGCAGGCACAGCCGCGCAGCCACGGCGGCGCATTCCTGTCCGAACCACCAACCGAAACGCCCGCCTCCACATCTGACTTCGGCGCAAGGTTCAAACAAAATAGCGACCATGCCACCCTGACCCACGTCTTCAACGGCGGCAGCGCAGAAAACGCCGCCCTCTGCCCGCAGGACAAAATCATTGCCATCGACGGTTATGCCTGCACCGACCTTGCCGCACAGTGGGCGCAACTCCCCATCGGCGCCACTGCCCGCCTCCACTACTTCCGCACCGGCATCCTGTACGTCGCCGACATTACCGTCCAAGCCGCCGAAGCCGACACCGCCGTCCTCTACATCACCGACCGCGAATTATTTGAAAACTGGCTTTATAATGACCGAGCCTGATTTTCAGACGACCTCAAATACCAGATTGAGGTCGTCTGAAACATCCACACCGAAAGAAACAACCATGAAAAAACTCCTTATCGGCATCACCGCCCTGTTACTCAGTTTGCACGCCACAGCCGCCCCAAAATCAGATTCGGCAATCAAGGTAGGAAAAGAAATTGCCGTCTTCTACAAAAATCCCTCTGCCGAACGTGCTGCCTCTTTGATGGACCAGCTTGTCAAAGCCGATCTCATGCGCGAAACCACCCTTGCATGGGGGACGCAAGCGCTACAAAAATATCCACAAGGCAGCACCATTTGGTGTGACAACATCCAAACTTATCAAGGCGACGCCCTAACCTTTGCCGCCTACACCCTCACCCTGACAGGTACGCATCAAGCCAAAACCTGCCTTAACAGCCTGACATTAGATACCGAACTTAAAAACAACCTCAAAAAAAACAAAAGCTTCCATCCACTTCAAGAACCCATCATTTCCCCTGCATCACTGGATTTTCATTGGGTAACTTATTTTGCCACCGGCAATCCGAAAGCGGTCGAACGCATCGTTGACTACATCATTAAAGCCCAAACGGCTGCCGCCCAACGCCCTGACCATGTAGACCTCACCCTTGCTGCTGCCATTTGGTCAACCCGATCCAACATGGAACAAGATGCAGCCATTGACAGCATTGTCCGCAAATACATACAAAAACAGTCCAAAGCCAATAAAAAACTATTGGAACAAGCCCTGTTAGCCCCTCAAGACGACTAAAATCAATCCATCATCAAACGTAGAAAAGGAAAACCCATGTCTATCCAAAAACTTGCCGACAACCTCTACATCGCCCCGCAGCTGACCGAAGCAGACGTACAAGAAGCCGCCAAACTCGGCATCCAAACCGTCATCTGCAACCGTCCCGACGGCGAAGAAGAAAACCAACCCTCGTTCAAACAAGTCGAAAGCTGGCTTGAAGCTGCAGGCATCCGCGAACACCACCATCAGCCCGTCGTCGCGCCCGCCATCAACGCCGCCGATGTCGCCACCTTCCAAAACCTGCTCAAAAGCGTCCCCCAACCCGTCCTCGCCTACTGCCGCACCGGCACCCGCTGCTCCCTGCTCTGGGGCTATCATCAGGTGCAAAACGGTGCAAGCGTCGCCGAAGTCGTCGCTGCCGCACAACAAGCAGGCGTCAACCTGAGCAACTTCGAAGCCCGCCTGCAAGACGCGCAACAAAACGGTCTGGCGTAATACGCTATCCGTTTACCCAAACGCAAAGGTCGTCTGAAATACCGTTTCAATGAATGGAAACCGTTTTCAGACGACCTTTTTATACGTTATGCCGTTTGGCAAACCGAATGAACGCATCCGATATCTTGAGCATTGCGGCAATCCGTTATATTCGGATGAAACTCAATATCCAGACCTGCCGTTTTCATTTACAATCTTCCCGTTCCATCTCATCAATTTATTATGCAAATCCTGCTCACTTTTTTGTTTAAATGCTTTGCGGCGCTGCCTTTGCCGTTTTTACACGCGCTGGGGAATGCGGCGGGCGGCTTGGGCTATTATCTGCTCAAAAGCGACCGGCAGCGCGTGTTCGACAATATGCGGCTTGCCGGATTGAATCCCGAGCCTTCGTCGGTCAAAGCCGTTTTCCGCGAAACGGCGAAAGGCGGGCTGGAATTGCCCGTCGCCTTTTTCAGACGACCTGAAAGCATTGAAACGCTGTTTAAAGAAGTGCATGGCTGGGAACACGTCCAATCGGCTTTGGACGCCGGCGAAGGACTGTTGTTTATTACCCCGCACATCGGCAGCTACGACCTCGCCGGACGCTATATCAGCCAGCAGCTGCCGTTCCCGCTGACTGCCATGTACAAACCGCCTAAAATCAAAGCCTTGGATTCCGTCATGCAGGCGGGGCGCGTTCGCGGCAAAGGGAAAACCGCCCCCACCAATATACAAGGGGTCAAACAAGTCATTAAGGCTTTACGCTCCGGCGAAGCGACGATAGTCTTGCCCGACCATGCCCCCTCCCCCGAAGAAGGCGGCGACGGCGTATGGGTGCCGTTTTTCGGGAAATACGCCTACACCATGACGCTGGCGGGCAAACTGGCACAAGTCAAAGGCGTGAAGGCGCTGTTTTTCTGCGGCGAGCGTTTGCCAAACGGCAAAGGATTTGTGCTGCACATCGAGCCTATGCGCGGCGAGCTGAACGGCGACAAACAACACGACGCGCAAATTATCAATGAAAACACCGAATACTGGATATGCCGCTTCCCGACCCAGTATCTGTTTATGTACAACCGCTACAAACAGCCCGCAGGCGCACCGCTTTCGCCCGACTGGAAACCGGAACCCGGTTGGAAACCTGAGCAAGTAGAAGACTGAACATTCCTTATAGGTCGTCTGAAAAGGTGGCTGATAGCCTACTTCCCTTAACCATCACCCTAACAACACAAAAAAGCACCTCAATCGAGGTGCTTTTTCTCTTTTCAGACGACCTTTTGCCCGGCATCAGCCTTTTTTATTGTTCAACGCAGCTTTGACAAACGCGGTGAACAAAGGATGGCCTCTGCGCGGGTTGGAGGTAAACTCTGGGTGGAACTGGCAGGCGAAGAACCAAGGATGGTTCGGCAGTTCGATGGTTTCGACCAAGCGTTCGCGTCCTGCGGATACGCCGCCGATGACCAAGCCTGCCTGTTCCAGTGTGGGAACGTAGTTGTTGTTGACTTCGTAGCGGTGGCGGTGGCGTTCGCGGATGTGTTCGCTGCCGTAGATTTTGGCGGCGAGGCTGCCTGCTTTCAATTCAACCTCTTGCGCGCCCAAACGCATGGTGCCGCCCAAATCGGCGGATTCGTCTCGGGTTTCGACGCTGCCGTCGGCGGTTTGCCATTCGTCAATCAGGGCGACGACTGGCGCGGCGCATTTGAGGTCGAACTCGGTGGAGTTTGCGCCTTTCAAGCCTGCCACGTCGCGGGCGTATTCGATCAGCGCAATCTGCATACCGAGGCAGATGCCCAAATATGGCACGTCGTTTTCGCGGGCGTAACGCACGGCGGCGATTTTGCCTTCCACGCCGCGCGAACCGAAGCCGCCGGGAACGAGGATGGCGTCCATGTCTTTGAGCATGGAAACGTCGCCGTTGTTTTTCTCGATGTTTTCGCTGTCAACGAAGGTGATTTGCACGTCGGTTTCGGTGTGGATACCCGCGTGTTTCAAGGCTTCGATCAGCGATTTGTAGGATTCGGTCAAATCGACGTATTTGCCGACCATGGCGATTTTGACGGTGTGTTTCGGATTTTTGATGGCATGGACGATTTTTTTCCACGCGGTCAAATCCGCCTGTTGCACGTTAAGCTGCAACTGCTCGGTAATGATGTTGTCGATGCCTTGGTCGTGCAGCATTTCGGGGCATTCGTAGATGCTGTCCACGTCGTAGCTGCCGACAATCGCGCGCTCTTCCACGTTGCAGAACAAGGCGATTTTGCGGCGTTCGTCCGCGGGCATGGTTCTGTCCATGCGGCAAATCAGGATGTCGGGCTGCAAACCGATGCTCAACATTTCTTTAACGGTATGCTGGGTCGGTTTGGTTTTGATTTCGCCGGCGGCGGCGATGTAGGGAACGTAGCTCAAGTGGGCGAACAAAGTGTTGTTGCGTCCCAACTGGCTGCGCATCTGACGGATGGCTTCCAAAAACGGCAGCGATTCGATGTCGCCGACCGTACCGCCGATTTCGACGATGGCAACGTCGTAACCCGCCGCGCCTTCGTGGATGCGGCGTTTGATTTCGTCGGTGATGTGCGGGATGACTTGAACCGTGCCGCCGAGGTAGTCGCCGCGGCGTTCTTTGGCGATGACGTTTTCGTACACCTGCCCCGTGCTGAAGCTGTTGCGGCGGGTCATGGTGGCGTTGATGAAACGTTCGTAGTGTCCCAAGTCGAGGTCGGTTTCCGCGCCGTCGTCGGTGACGAACACTTCGCCGTGTTGGAACGGACTCATCGTGCCGGGGTCGACGTTGATATAAGGATCGAGCTTGAGCATGGTCACGTTCAGACCGCGCGATTCGAGGATAGTGGCAATAGAAGCGGCGGCGATACCTTTTCCGAGTGAAGATACGACGCCGCCGGTTACGAAAATAAATTTAGTCATGATGCAGTACCCATGTTGGAATACGGGATTTTACCTTTAAGCGGGTTTTCTGGCAAACGCGGGAAACCGACGCCGTCCGAAAGAAACTGCCCGAATATAACGAAATCATCTTTTTTTAAAACCAAGCATTCTTTCCCATTTTCAGACGACCTCATTAAAGTAACGTGCAATCCGAGAATTAAGGAAAGAACCATGACCGCAACCACCGCCCCGCTTTTGCGCTTCATCACCGCCGGCAGCGTCGACGACGGCAAATCCACCCTCATCGGCCGCCTGCTCTACGACAGCAAAACCCTGCTGACCGACCAGCTCGACAAACTCAACCGCGCCGCCGAAAACGGCGAAACGCCCGACTTCGCCAGCCTCACCGACGGCCTTGCCGCCGAGCGCGAACAAGGCATCACCATCGACGTCGCCTACCGCTATTTCGCCACGCCCAAGCGAAAATTCATCATCGCCGACACGCCCGGACACGAACAATACACCCGCAACATGGTAACGGGCGCATCGACCGCCGACGCCGCCATCGTCCTGATAGACGCAACGCGCGTTGATTTTTCCGGCAGCGAACCCGTCCTCCTGCCGCAGACCAAACGCCACAGCGCGATTCTGAAACTCTTGGGCTGCCCCAACATCATCGTCGCCGTCAACAAACTCGACCTGCTCGACTTCGACGAAACCAAATATCAGGCCATCACCGCAGCCTACCGCAAACTGGCGGAACAAATCGGCCTCCAAGCCCAAATCCACTTCCTGCCCATCAGCGCGTTAAAAGGCGACAACATCGTCAACGCCAGCAGCCAAACCCCTTGGTATCAAGGTTTGCCGCTGTTACCCCTGCTCGAAAGCCTGCCCGTTAACCGCCAAAACGCCGCCGACCAGGCCGCCCATTTCCCCGTACAGCGCGTCGCACGGCAAGACGGCAGCAGCAGCGACGACTTCCGCGGCTATCAAGGCAGGCTGGAAGCGGGTCGTCTGAAAACAGGTGACGAAGTCAAAATCCTGCCTGGCGGACACACCGCCAAGATTGCCGAAATCTACAATCCAAACGGCAAAACCGAATCCGCCGAAGCGGGCGAAGTACTGACCGTCGCGCTCGACACCGACCTCGACATCTCGCGCGGCAACAGCATCGCCGCCGCCGACAGCCCCGTCGCGCCCGAACAGCAGTTCCAAGCCGCGCTGTGCTGGTTCGACGACATCCCGCTCAACCTCCGCCGCAAATACCTGCTGAAACACACCACCCAAACCACCCCCGTCAAAATCAGCGCGATTTCCTACGTTTGGGACGTGAACACCCTCAGCCGCGTTGAATCCACCGACACGCTCAAACTCAACGACATCGGCAGCGTCAGCCTAAAAACCCAGCAGCCGATCGCCGCCGCGCCCTACGAAGAAAACCACGCCCTCGGCGCGTTCATCCTGATAGACGAAGCCACCAACCACACCGTCGCCGCAGGCATGATACGCAAGGCTGACCAAGCAGACAGTTTTGAAATTTGAAACAGGGCATCTTGAATTGAAGAGGTCGTCTGAAACACCGAAACAGGGTTTTCAGACGACCTCTTTATCATGGCAGATTAAGGCAGGGAATATGGCAGGTCGGCTTTAAGCCCTGTGGCTTTGCCTTGTCCTCATCCAACGCGGTGGAAAATTACAGTGAATTAAAATAACGAAATCGCGGCATGGCATTTTTCATTTGGATACATGGTAAAAGGTCGTCTGAAAATCCGAAATCAGATTTTCAGACGACCTTGGCGTTACTTCTACCACCTTAACAGGCGGACAAGATGGATTCTATGGCTTACCTTTTAAAGCATCAGGCTTTGGGTTTCAATGCCGCTGCTTCTTTGGCGAGGCGGGTAATAGTGTCCCAGTCTTTGTTTTTCACGGCTTCTTTCGGGGTCAGCCATGAGCCGCCGACGCACAAGACGTTGGGCAATGCCAAGTAATCGGGGGCGGTGGTAAGGCTGATGCCGCCGGTCGGGCAGAAGCGCACGTCGGCATAAGGACCGTAGAGGGCTTTGAGCATGGCTTTGCCGCCGACGACTTCGGCGGGGAAGAGTTTGAGGGTATCGATGCCGTGTTCCAAAGCCAGTTGGACTTCGCCCGGAGTGGCAACGCCGGGAATCAGGGGGATGCCGCTGTTGTGGCTGGCTTTGGCGAGGGATTCGTGCAAACCCGGGCTGATGGCGAAAACCGCGCCTGCGTCTTCGACGGCTTTGAGCTGCTCGGGGTTGGTAACCGTACCCGCGCCGACGATGGCGTTGGGCACTTCTTTGGCAATCAGGCGGATGGCGTCGAGGCCGACGGGCGTGCGCAGGGTGATTTCGAGGGTGGGGATGCCGCCTTCGACAAGGGCGTGGGACAAATCGACGGCAGTGCTTAAGTCGTCAATCGCCATCACAGGCACGACTGCGCCGGCAGTCAGGATTTCGCGTGGGGTCAGTTTGGACATTTCGATTCTCCAGGTGAGATGGGGTTGTCGTTTTGTTGAGGTCAAACGAGACGGGGGTTTAAGTTTTCAGACGACCTTTAGTGGCTGTATTCGGATACCCGTATCCAACAAATGCCCGATAACGTCGGATTCGAGAATCCGACCTACGTCTTTGGTTTTGTTCGCGGGCTAAGTCCACGTTACGTCTACTGCGTTCAAATGGAACGGAGTTTTACGTTTTCAGACGACCTTTGGGCTGTAGGTCGGATACTCGTATCCGACAAATACTCCTGATAACTACGTCTTAGACGGCTATGTCGGATTCGAGAATCCGACCTACGTCTGTTTTAAACGGCTTTAATAATTTTTTAGACGACCTTCCGTTTGAAAAGGTCGTCTGAAACGTGCATCAGGCAAATTCGCCGCCGAAGCTCATGGCGCCGGTTTCTGCGCTGCTGGTCATGCTGCGGAAGTTGGCGAAGAGTTCGCGGCCGCAGCCTTGTTGGTTGGCGCTCAAGTCGATGTGTTCGACTTCGCGGGCGTTCCATTCGGCTTCGTTAATCAGGACATTGAGTTCGCCGGTAACGGAGTCGAAGCGGATCAGGTCGCCGGTACGGATTTTGGCGATGTTGCCGCCCATCAGGGCTTCGGGCGTCATGTGGATGGACGCGGGCACTTTGCCGGATGCGCCGGACATACGGCCGTCGGTCAGCAGCGCTACTTTGAAGCCTCGGTCTTGCAGGATGCCCAAAGGCGGGGTCAGTTTGTGCAACTCGGGCATACCGTTGGCGCGCGGGCCTTGGTAGCGGACGACACACACAAAATCGCGTTCCAACTCGCCGCGCTCAAACGCAGCCAACACTTCGCGTTGGTCGTTGAACACGATGGCGGGCGCTTCGATGATGCGGCAGCCTTCGCGCACGGCGGACACTTTAATCACGCCGCGTCCGATGTTGCCTTTCATCAGGCGCAGACCGCCGTCTGGGGAGAACGGGTTGTCGGCTTTGCGCAGGATGTCGTCGTTGCCGCTGGTTTCGGGGGCTTCGCGCCATTCGAGTTTGCCGTCGATGAGGAAAGGTTCTTTGGTGTAGTGGCGCATACCGTGTCCGACGACGGTATCGACATCGTCGTGCAACAGGCCTGCGTCCAGCAATTCGCGGATAACGAAAGGCAGGCCGCCTGCTGCGGTGAAGTGGTTCACGTCGGCTTTACCGTTGGGGTACACGCGGATGAGCAGCGGGATGATGGAAGAAATTTCGTCGAAGTCGTCCCAGTTCAAAATCACGCCTGCGGCACGCGCCATGGCAACGAGGTGCATGGTGTGGTTGGTCGAGCCGCCGGTCGCCATCAGGCCAATCAGGGCGTTGATGAAGGATTTTTCGGTCAACATTTCGCCCAAGGGTTTGATGGTGCCGTTTTTGATGCCGCGCGCGAGGTGTCCGGCGGCGTAGCGGGTTAGGGCTTCGCGCAGGTCGGTATAGGGATGGACGAAGGCGGCGGCGGGCAGGTGTACGCCCATCATTTCCATCATCATTTGGTTGGAGTTTGCCGTACCGTAGAAGGTGCAGGTACCGGGGCTGTGGTAGGAACCCATTTCGCTTTCGAGCAAGGCATCACGGCCGACTTTGCCTTCGGCGAAAAGCTGGCGGGTGCGGGCTTTTTCTTTATTGCCGATGCCGCTGGACATTGGGCCAGCGGGGACGAAGATGCCCGGAATATGACCGAACGAAAGCGCGCCTATCATCAAGCCCGGCACGATTTTGTCGCACACGCCCATAAACAGGCTGCCGTCGAACATTTGGTGCGACAGGCCGATGGCGGTACTCATGGCGATGACGTCACGGGAGAACAGCGACAATTCCATACCGGCATAGCCTTGCGTAATGCCGTCGCACATGGCGGGCGTACCACCGGCGACTTGGGCGGTCGCGCCGTTTTTCTGCGCTTCGTCTTTAATTTGGTCGGGGAAGTCTTTAAACGGCTGGTGTGCGGAAACCATGTCGTTGTAGGCGGTGATGATGCCTAAGTTGGGAACGGTGTCCTGAAGCATTTCGATTTTGATGCTTTTGGGCATGGCGGCGTAACCGTGCGCCAAGTTGCTGCAACCGAGCTGGTTGCGCTCCAGCCGTCCCATTTGTTTGGCGCTGCGGATTTTCGCCAGATATTTTTCGCGGGTCGGACGGCTGCGTTCGATGATGCGCTCGGTGATTTCGGCGAGCTTGGGGTGGATAGGAGTGGGGGTCATGTTCGATCTCCTGTCGGAAGGGGTGGTATGGGGTTTTGTTTGCGCGTTTCTGATTTTTTGTATTGGGTGTGGGGCGTTCAGCGTTTCAGACGACCTTTCAAACCATGCAAGGGGTAGTCTGAAAGCCTCACTCTATATATGTAGGCTATTATAATATAAAACTTGTAATTTAGTTACAAAATAATCCGCTAAATGTAAGAAATTTGATTTAAATCGTGATATGCGTCATTTGTGAAAATCTACCAGACCAAACTCATCAAACTTTTAAACTAAGTCAAATAATTTGTAAAAATGAGAATAGACAAAATGTGTAGCCATGTGTAGTATTACTACTCATTAGCCCGCCTGTTTTGAAATTTTGATGCAGGCGATTGGTTTCCATTGCTTTTCTGCCGAAACCGCCCGTCTTTCACGGCATCCGGCGGCACCGGCACAAGGCCTTCCTCAACGAGAGATAAAACGATGAGTACACAAACAAATTTTGATTTGGTGTTGTTCGGCGCGACCGGCGATTTGGCAATGCGTAAGCTGCTGCCTTGTCTGTATCAGGCGCACGTTGCAGGGTTGCTCAATCCTCAGGGCCGTATTTTGGGTGTCAGCCGCAGCGATTTGGATACGGCGGACTTTTTGGCAAAAGTGGAAACCAACTCCAAAATCCATGTCAAACAAAACTTTTCAGACGACGCTTGGGCATCGTTCGTCAAACGCATCGAATATTTGAAAGTCGACGTTACCCAAGAAGCCGATTTTGCCGCTTTGGGCGAAAAAGTCAAAGCCCGCAAAGAGACCGACAACGTCATCATCTATCTTTCCACCGCGCCGAAATTCTTCGCGCAAGCCTGTGAAAATCTTGCCAAAGTCGGACTGAACGCCGACAACGCGCGCGTCGTTCTGGAAAAACCGCTGGGTACCGACCTCGCCTCTTCCCAACAAATCAATACCGATGTCGCCCGCTACTTCAAAGAAAGCCAAATCTACCGCATCGACCACTACTTAGGCAAAGAAAGCCTGCAAAACCTGCTGGCGCTGCGTTTTGCCAATGTGATGTTCGAGCCGTTGTGGAACAACAAATATATTGAGAGCGTACAACTGACCATCGCCGAACAACTCGGCGTGGAAGAACGCGGCGAGTTCTACGACATTACCGGCGCGCTGCGCGACATGGTGCAAAACCACCTGATGCAAATGCTGTGCATGACCGCGATGGAAGCGCCCGCCAGCTTGGATGCCGACGCAGTGCGCGATGAAAAAGTCAAAGTCATCAAATCTTTGAAACCGCTGACCATCGAATCCGTCAACGAAAACGTCGTGCGCGGACAATACACCGCCGCCAAAGGCATGAACGGCTACCTGCAAGAAATCAACGTTCCGCAAGACAGCTTCACCGAAACCTACGTCGCCATCAAAGCCGAAATCGAAAACGACCGCTGGAAAGGCGTTCCCTTCTATCTGCGTACCGGCAAACGCATGGCGGGCAAAGTGGCGGAAATCGTATTGAACTTCCGTCCACTGCAAAACCATATTTTTGAAAACAGCCAAGCCGCGCCAAACCGTTTGGTTATCGAATTGCAGCCGACCGAGTCCGTGCGCCTCTATACGCAGATGAAAACGCCGGGTGCAGGCAACAAAGTGGAAATCGTGCCGCTGGCAACCGACTTGGAAAAAGCCCTCGAAGGCCGCCGCGCCGAAGCTTACGAACGCTTGCTGCTGGACGTCATCAACGGCAAGCTCGCCCTCTTCAACCGCCGCGACGAACTCGAAGCCGCTTGGGAATATGTGATGCCGATTTTGGACAACTGGGCAAGCAACACCACCCCGCCGCACGGCTACGACGCGCATTCATGGGGTCCGGAAGCCGCCCGCGAACTCTTGGCGCACGACGGACATAAGTGGCACGAAGACCAGTAAAGCCTTTTCAGACGACCTTTGCTTGAAGCGTTATCGGTTCAAAAAGGTCGTCTGAAAACCATAAGGCGGCGGATTAGGCGTTTCCGCCGACATTCACGCCGCCATCAACGACACAGGCTCTTACTTACTTTCCCGCTCACAAACACTGCCTTTCAGACGACCTCCTGCCTCCTTCTTACAAAAGGTCGTCTGAAAACAGAGAAAGGACACTTTTATGTTCGTTTGGCATGAATACGAAAATGCAGCAGCCGCTTCAGAGGCCTTGGCGGACGCAGTCGCCGCCGCGCTGCAAAACGCGCTGGATAACAAAGGCAGCGCGGTTTTGGCGGTTTCCGGCGGCCGCTCGCCGATTCCCTTCTTCCAAGCCTTGTCGCAAAAAGATTTGGACTGGCAAAA
The DNA here is from genome assembly GCA_001067655.1 of Neisseria lactamica. Classification (GTDB taxonomy): domain Bacteria; phylum Pseudomonadota; class Gammaproteobacteria; order Burkholderiales; family Neisseriaceae; genus Neisseria; species Neisseria lactamica_B. The sequence continues at coordinate 2,553 of JUNU01000335.1, read as the reverse complement.
AGTCGGCATTACTTTGGTTGACGAGCGCATCGTACCGACGATCCACGCCGACAGCAACACCGCCTTAGCACACGAATACCTGCTGCAAAACAAAGCCGCCGCCGCGACTTGGATTCCCGTTGTCGAAGCGGGCAAATCTGAAACTGAATTACAACCTGACAGCGTCGTTGCCTACGCGCTGAAACATTACAAACAACCTGACGTGCTGATTTTGGGCATGGGCGGCGACGGACATACCGCCTCCCTCTTCCCGCAAGCGCCGCAGCTGAAGGCAGCCATCAACGAATTAGACGACCCGTCCCTCATCCACACCACGCCCGTTACCGCGCCGCACGAGCGCGTCAGCATGACCTTGGGCGCCATCGCCAAAACGGAAAACGTCTTTTTGGCGATTCAGGGTGCGGAGAAGAAAGCCGTGTTCGACAAAGCCGCCTCACGCGCCGATTTGGAATATCCGACCAGCCTGGTATTGAACCATCAAGGAGTGAACTGCCATGTCTTCTACTCGAACTGATATTCAACAACCCGTCAGCAAAAGCTATCCGCGCCTGGTTGCCGACATCGGCGGTACCAACGCCCGCTTCGCGCTCGAAACCGCACCGCAGCAGATTGAACACGCCAAAGTCTTGCCGTGCAAAGACTACGACACCATCGTCGATGCCACCCGTTCTTATTTGGAACAAGTAGGCGGAGTCGATGTGCGCCACGCCGCCTTCGCCATGGCAAATCCGATCTTGGGCGACTGGGTGCAAATGACCAACCACCATTGGGCGTTTTCCATCGAAACCACCCGTCAGGCGTTGGGACTGGACACTCTCATCCTCTTGAACGACTTTACCGCGCAGGCTTTGGCGGTAACACAAACTTCAAGCAAAGACCTGATGCAGATAGGCGGGCAAAAACCGGTCGAATTCGCCCCCAAAGCCGTCATCGGTCCGGGAACCGGTTTGGGTGTAAGCGGACTGGTACACAGCCCCGCAGGCTGGGTGGCACTTGCCGGCGAAGGCGGCCATTCGAGCTTCCCGCCGTTTGACGACATGGAAGTTTTGATTTGGCAGTATGCAAAAAACAAATACGGTCATGTTTCCGCCGAACGCTTCCTCAGCGGCGCAGGTTTGAGCCTGATTTACGAAGCACTCGCCAAACGCGACAAACTAAAAAACTACCGCCTCAAACCATCCGAAATCACCGAAAAAGCCTTGAGCGGCACGTCCCCGCTCTGCCGTCAGACCTTGGACATCTTCTGCGCCATGCTCGGCACGGTTGCCTCCAACCTCGCCCTGACGCTGGGCGCGCGCGGCGGCGTGTATTTGTGCGGCGGCATCATCCCCCGCGTTTTGGAATATTTTAAAAACTCACCTTTCCGCAGCCGCTTTGAAAACAAAGGCCGTTTCGAAGCCTATCTCGCCGCGATTCCCGTCTATGTCGTCTTAAGCGAATTCCCGGGCATCACCGGCGCAGCGGCGGCACTCGACAACCACTTGAAAAACGTTTAATCACACAAGCCGCCCCGACAAGGGGGGCACACACCGAAGGGCATATTTATGTTAAGCAAAATCAGCGAATCACTGTCAAACCTGTCGGGCGCGGAACGCAAAGTCGCCGAATGCGCCTTGGCGGAACCCAAATGGTTTGTCCATGCCGCCGTCGCCGAAATCGCCGAGCGCGCATCCGTCAGCCAGCCGACCGTCATCCGTTTTTGCCGCAGCCTGGGCTACAAAGGACTGCCCGAGTTCAAACTCGCCCTGTCCGCCAGCATAGGCCACGAAGGTATGCCCTACGTCCATGAAGAACTCAACGCCGACGACGACATGAGTGTCGTGGTCGAAAAAGTTTTAGGCAACGCCGCCGCCTCCATTTTGGGCGAACGCCGCTTCCTGAAAGAATCCGAACTGGAAAACGCCATCGCCACCCTGATGCACGCCCGCCGTGTCGAGTTTTACGGCGTCGGCAACTCCGGCATCGTCGCCCAAGACGCGCAACACAAATTCTTCCGCTTCGGCATTTCCACCGTCGCCTACGTCGATACCCACACCCAACTGATGGCGGCTTCCGTCCTGTCCGATCAAGACGTCCTCGTCGCCATTTCCAACACCGGCTCGTCCATCGAGCTTTTAGACGCCGTCAGCATCGCCAAAGAAAACGGCGCATCCGTCATCGCCCTGACCCGCAACGACTCCCCGCTGGCACAGCTTGCCGACTGCGTATTGAGCATCGCCACGCAGGAAAACGCCGAACTCTATACCCCCATGGTGTCCCGTCTGCTGCAACTCGCCGTCATCGACATCCTCGCCATCGGACTCGCCCTGCGCCTGGGCGATGTCGCCAGCCTGCAATTACAAAAAAGCAAAAAAAGCATACACAACAAACACGTCGAATACGATAAAGACTAAACAATACCTTTTCAGACGACCTTCTATATCTCAAGGTCGTCTGAAAATACCGACCGACAAATCAGCGCTACCGTTATCCCTCAACACCAAATATAGTGGATTAACAAAATCAGGACAAGGAGACGAAGCCGCAGACAGTACAGATAGTACGGAACCGATT
>JUNU01000334.1 GCA_001067655.1 Neisseria lactamica | reverse complement strand
TACTGTCTGCGGCTTCGTCGCCTTGTCCTGATTTAAATTTAATCCACTATATTACTTTTTCAGACGACCTTTGCGTATTTGCCGGATAAGTTACTGCTCTTCCAAGCGTCCGTCGTGCATCAGCATGACCCGCTCAAAGCGGACTGCCAACTCGTCATCATGCGTGACCACAATCAGGCTGGTATTCAACTCTGATTTCAGATCCAGCATCATATCCAGTACATTTTGCGCATTTTTACGGTCAAGATTGCCTGTCGGCTCGTCAGCAAGCAAACATTTGGGACGTGTTACCAGCGCGCGCGCAATAGCGGCACGTTGGCGTTCGCCACCGGAAAGCTCGCTGGGGCGGTGCTGTATGCGCTTTTTCAAACCCGCTTTTTCCAACATTTCAACCGCACGCTGTTCTGCTTCGGCTTTTTTCATCTTGCCGATTAAAAGCGGCATCATGACGTTTTCCAAAGCGGAAAATTCAGGCAGTAAATGGTGGAACTGGTACACAAAACCCAAATACTGATTGCGCAGCAGACCCAGTTGTTTCTGTCCCAACTGACTCAAATCCTGCCCCATCAGTACCACGCTGCCGGAAGTCGGTTTATCCAAGCCGCCCAAAATGTGCATTAATGTCGATTTGCCGCTACCGGATGAACCGATAATGCTGACGCTTTGACCTTCGAGCACTTCGAGCCTCAACTGATTCAAAACGTTGACATTCAATTGACCGTCTTTGTAGCTTTTGCTGACATTATCGCATTTCAAAACTACTTTATTCATAGCGCAAAGCCTCCGCCGGTTGGGTTCTTGCAGCACGCCAGCTTGGATAGAGCGTAGCGATAAACGACAAAATCAGGGAAATGCAGGCAATCAGCACAACATCATGAACACTGACATCACTCGGGATATAATCAATGAAATAAACTTGTGATTTGATGAATTGGAAACCAAACCAACTCTCTAACTGTTTGACAATACTGCCCACGTTCAAAGCCAGCGTGACACCGGTAATCACCCCGGTTAAGGTGCCGAAAAAGCCGGCAAATACGCCCTGCACCATAAAAATTTTCATAATGCTGCCCGGGGAAACACCCAAAGTCCTCAAAATGGCAATATCGGCTTGTTTTTCCGTAACCGCCATGACCAAAGAAGAAACCAAGTTAAAGGTGGCTACGGCAACAATCAGCAGCAGAATGATGAACATCACCCTTTTCTCCATTTCTACAGCCTCGAAATAACTGCGGTTGGTGTATGTCCAATCGCGCAACCATACTTCTTCTTGCAGATTTTTCGGCAGTAGTGTTTCGGTGAACGACGGCGCATTGATCGGATCGGCAAGTTTCAATCTCAAGCCTGCCGCATTTTCATCTAGGCGGTACAAGACTTGGGCATCTTTCATGTGCGTCAATGCCAGAGTAGTGTTCAATTCATGGATTTTGGTTTTGACCAAGCCGACAACTTTAAATTGTTTCAGACGAGGTACGACACCGGCTGGCGTCACGTTGCCTTCAGGCGTAACGACAGTGATTTTTTCGCCAACCTTTACATCCAAAGTCTCAGCCAAATCCTGTCCCAAAATAATATCGAATTCGCCCGGCTTCAAATCATCAAAACTGCCTACAGGCATTTCTTTACTGTATTCAACAATCTTTTTTTCTTCATCAGGCAAAATCCCGCGGATTTGAACGCCTTGGACCTCACCCGCATTTGCTAGCAATGCCTGACCCGAAACATAAGGTGCCGACTGAAGTACCTCTTTGCGTCCTTTAATAATCTCGCGCAGGCTCTCCCAACTTTTACCGTTGCCGTTATCGTAGTAACCCATTTCGGCATGAGGAGCCACTTTCAAAAGCTGCCCCCGTATGTCTCTCTGAAAGCCTGCCATGACTGACAATACGACAATCAAAGCCATCACACCGAGTGCAATACCCACAATAGAAATGACGGTGATAAACGACATGAAGCCATTGCGTTTTTTTGCCCGCAAATAGCGCAGTCCTATCCAAGTCTCTAAAGAAGCCATTTATATGCCTCATCCGTTTGTCAAAAAACGCCTATTGTACCGTAAAACCGACAGGTCGTCTGAATACGCCGAAACGACCGAGAATAGAGACATCGCAATTTGTAAACCAAAGTCTTCTTATTCAGGGCTACCGTAAAATCGGTCGAAAAACTTGCACAATCATCTATTCGGCCTTATTCTGAAATCGCGGTAAAGTTTACCGCCATCAAAAAGGAAAACCATTAATGAACATCACAAAATTCTTAGCATTATCCGTTGCCGCTGCCGGATTGGCATTCAGTGCAAATGCGTATGCGGCTAAGGAGATTAAAATCAGTTCAAACAATACGTCCTATTCCGCTGCCGACGTGCAAAAACTTGCCGCAACCGCAGTCGGCATGGGTGTCAAAGAACCGGTCAGCCTGACCGCAGGCAGCGGTGTCGTCACCGTATCCGGCAGCAGCGCCACCAAATGCGCCTTTAAAGTAGGCAGCGGCGACACTCCGCAAATTCAAGGCGTAAGCTGCAAATAAACCGGCTTTGTTTGAAATAAGGTCGTCTGAAATGCGTTTTCAGACGACCTTGTTGTTTAATCCTTGACTGTGCGCCTTTCATAAACGGCCTGCGCCAAAGTCCCTGCATCGACATATTCCAACTCTCCCCCCAAAGGGATGCCTCTGGCAAGACGGCTGACTTTGTATGGAAGATTTTTAAATAATTCTGCCAACACATATGCCGTTGCATCCCCTTCGGCAGTAAAGTTTGTCGCAATAATGATTTCTTCGACATCGGCATTCTGCAATCTTGCCACCAGTTTATCTAATGCAATGGCGTTCACATCCATTCCTTGCGCAGGGCTGATTTGCCCCATCAGCACAAAATACAAACCGTCATGGCAATTTGCAGTTTCCATATTGGAGACATCTGCCGGCATATGGACGATCATCAGGCGGCGTTTGTCGCGCGATTCGTCAGAGCATATATCGCACAAACTCCCTTCGCAAAATGTGTTGCACATCCTGCAATGCTGGACTTGCTTTAATGCGTATTGCAAAGCATTAACCAGCTCCTGCGCCTGCTCCCGCTTGCTTTGCAGCAATTGATGCGCCATGCGCTGCGCGGATTTGGGACCGACATTGGGCAGAATTTTCAGGGCATTAATCAGCCGCGTAAAAGCATCGGGAGCTTTGCTCATAGTATTCAGACAACCTCTAACCGAAAGACAGGAAAATCGGGATGTGTATATAGTGGATTAAATTTAAATCAGGACAAGGCAACGAAGCCGCAGACAGTACA
>JUNU01000333.1 GCA_001067655.1 Neisseria lactamica | reverse complement strand
CGTACTATCTGTACTGTCTGCGGCTTCGTCGCCTTGTCCTGATTTAAATTTAATTCACTATAATATCCCTTATCCTCAAATGGAAAAACCATTCCAATCCTTCTCTTGAGAAAACAGGAAAATTATCAATCAAATTATTGCTTTTTCAACCCCTTGGCTTTAACGACGGTAATAGTACCGTCAATACCTTTTTGCTTAATCAACTCATTGAATTGATTTCGGTATACCGTCACTAAACTTGTGCCATCCAAACGGAAATTGTAGATTTTATAAGCAGAACCTACCCGATAAAGCTGATACGCCACTTCGTATTTCTTACCGCTCTTCGTTTGAAGTTCCGAAAACACATCAAACTTATTGCCGTTTTCAGTCATTTTAGGCAGCAATTTGACTTTCGCATCGGCAGCACCCACCAAAGCGGAATGGGAATACATTGAAACCACCATCTCTTTGAATGCCTGAATAAAATCTGTTTTCTGCTGTGCTGAGAAATTGCGCCAAGGCGCGCCGACAGCCAAAGCGGAAATGCGTTCATAATCCAAATAACGGTCGGCATACTGCTGTATTTGTTTGACACGCTGCGGCTCGCTCAAGGAAGTATTGCGTGCGATTTTCAAAACAGTATCGATATTTTGCTGCATCTGCTCTTGTGCAGGATGTGCAGCGGCAACATACGGAGCGGCAAGCACCATAGGTGCAGCCAGTACAAAAGCGGACAAATAGGATGCCATATACGTACCTATTTCTAAAAGTTTTAAAGGTTAATTGTAAAACTTTATATTTTAGAAATATTTAACGTAATGTAAAACCAAGAAAGGCAGGTAAAGAAGGTAGGAACAGCCTACATCCGACTCAATTCCCTTTGCAGGGCTTGGATGTTTTGCTGGCGGTCGAGTACCGCGCTTTGCAGGCTGTTGATTTCCTGTTGGTTGACATGACCGCCTTTGGCTACGCGGGCTTGAGCCAGAGATTTTTGCGCTTCACCCAACGCTTTACGTTCGTTGCTCAATTCCGTTTCCAAAATCGAACGGCGGCTAGTGCTGCCGGAGGATTTGGGCGCAGGCGTTGCTGCGACTTCAGGAGCAGGACGGATGGGCGCAGGTGCAGGATTCGCCTTAGCGGTATTTTTAGGAGCAGGTTTTGCGTTACCGGCTCGTTTTGACGGAGCTTCGGCAGCAGGCTCGGGCATTTCTAAAGCGGGAGCATCGTAGCGCGTGCTGCTGTATTTACCGATGGTCGGTAAATCTGCCGAATGGCAGTTTCCAGATGGGCGTGAAGTATAGACAACTTCGCCGTTGACTGTGCAGGTATAAATTTTGGAAGAGGCTTGTGCGCCTGATGCGGCGGCAAACATCAGCAATGAAGCTGCCAATGCGTGAAATGATTGTTTCATGGTAAGGTCGTAATGTGAAATAAGTAATTGTTTGATAGATATTGCATTCAACTGTAATAGTATAACAATCCCAGCATATTCTCTCAAATAGGACGGCTGGCTTTTAAATTTCAAACCGTGCAAACCGTCTTATTCGTTATAGCGAAAACTGCTTCACTCGTTTTCAGACGACGTTTTTGCGGATTTATCCGATTTTTTGGCGCGTGATTTGGCGTTTTTGCTCTTTGTCTCTTGCTCTTGCGCTTTTTTCCGCGATTTTTCTTTTGAACGCGCTTTCTTGGGCTTGGCTGCCTTTTCTTCGCTATCGCTGCTTAATTTGTTGATTTTCAGACGGTATGCGCCACCTTGGTGGCTGCTGATTTTGGGCAGGTCTGCACCTGTGCAGTTTCCCGATGGTTCGGATGTGTAGGTTTTGCTATTACCTGAATGGCAACTGAAGACGGCTGCTGCGGTGTGGAGGGATAAGCCCAAAATGAGGGAGAATGCGACGATAAGTGCTCCTTGCTTGATTCGTGAACGCATAAGTTTTCCGTAGTTTGAGTTTTCAGACGACCTATTTTTGTTTTTATGCAGTCCGGCAATATTAAATCACTATGCCAAACTGTATTTTTATCAGCTTCTGAAGGCAGATACGGAAACTCGGGCAACGGGATATTTATATTTGTGTAAATTCTGCGTCGATTTCCGTCAGGATTTGCTCCAGCTCTTCCTGCCACAAAAGCCAATTTTCTTCTATTTGTGTTAATTTTACTTTAATTTCTGTTAATTGTGCGAGGGTTTGTTGTAATTTTGTTTTATTTTCGTCTGAATAGGCTTCTTCTTGTGCCAAAAATGTTTCACATGCTGTTTGAATTTCGGAAAGCTGCGCCATTTCTTTTTCGGCTTTGTCGATTTTCTGCTGTATCGGCTTGCCGCGTCGGGCTTTTTCTTGACGGATTTGTGCTTCGATACGCTTGGTGTCTTTGCGGTTTTGGCTTTGCGCGGAAGCGGCAGGTGCGGCGGTGGCGTTTTCCTGCGCCAACCTCCATTGACGATAATCGTTTAAATCGCCGTCAAAGTTTTTCAGACGACCTTTGTCAATCAGGAGGAAGCTGTCGGTAGTGGCTTCAAGCAGGCTGCGGTCGTGCGATACGACGATTAAGGCACCTTGGAAACTTTGCAGCGCGAGCGTCAGGGCGTGGCGCATATCCAAGTCCAGATGGTTGGTCGGCTCGTCAAGCAGCAGCAAATTCGGCTTTTGCCAGATAATCATGGCAAGAGCGAGACGGGCTTTTTCTCCGCCGGAAAAGGGTTCGGTTTTCTGCAACGCCATATCGCCGACAAAGTTGAAGCCGCCGAGGAAATTTCGGATTTCTTGTTCGCGCACTTCGGGAGAAAGCTGCTGGATGTGCCAAACAGGGCTTTGGTCGGCGCGGATGGTATCGAGTTGTTGTTGGGCAAAATAGCCGATATTGAGTTTTTCGGAACGGACGATGCTGCCGGAGAGTAAATCGATTTTGCCTGCCAAAGCTTTGATAAACGTAGATTTACCGCTGCCGTTGACACCCAATAGCCCGTAACGTGCGCCGCTCTCCAGCGACAGGGTAATGTCGTGCAGGACGGTTTTGCCTTCGTAACCCAAATCAGCGTGCTCCAGCTTCAGTAAGGGATTGGGCAGATGGTCGGGATTGTAAAACTCAAAGGAAAACTCGCTGTCCAGATGCGCGGGAGCGATGCGTTCGAGCTTCGCCAATGCCTTCATACGGCTTTGCGCTTGAACGGCTTTGGTGGCCTTGGCTTTGAAGCGGTCAATAAAGGATTGCAGATGTTTGATTTGTGCCTGCTGTTTGACATAGGCGGCTTGTTGCTGTGCCAAACGTTGCGCGCGTTCGTTTTGGTAAAAATCGTAATTGCCGCCGTATTGCGTGAGCTTTTGCTGGGACAATTCGATGGTTTGGGTGGTTGCCGCATTGAGGAAATCACGGTCATGGGAAATGATGATTTGCGTGCAGGGTAAAGAGGCAAGATGGTTTTCCAGCCACAAAACGGTTTCCAAATCCAAGTGGTTGGTCGGTTCGTCAAGTAAGAGCAAATCGGCGCGGCAAATTAAGGCTTGCGCAAGGTTCAGACGCATACGCCAGCCGCCGGAAAAAGATTTGACGGGGCGGCTGTGTTCTTCTTGCGAAAAACCCAGCCCGTTCAACAATTTCGCCGCACGAGCCGGCGCGGTATAAGCGTCGATTTCTTCCAATTTGGCATGATATTCCGCTTGTTTCATGCCGTCATTTTGCGCTTCCGCCTGCGCTAAGGTCGTCTGAAAAGCCTGCAACTCGGCATCGCCCTGCAAAACGTAGTCCAACGCAGAGATGTCCAAGTCAGGCGTTTCTTGGGAAACGGAAGCAATCCGCCAATTTTTCGGAATCGAGATATCGCCGCCATCCTGCGTGATTTCACCCTTGATTAAGGCAAACAGACTCGATTTGCCCGTCCCGTTTTTACCGATCAAACCAACGCGCTGACCAGGATTAACGGTGGCGGTGGCTTTGTCGAGCAGGACTTTCAAACCGCGTTGCAGGGTGAGGTTCTTGATTTCAATCATGATGGTAAGGGACGGGCAGAAAAATGGGAAAGGCGGTATTTTATAGCGAAAACAGCGTGATGTCGCCGTTCGTTGGTGCCGTAGCGTTTCAACGTGAATCCATGATGGAAAAAGGTCATCTGAAAACGGCTGATGTTTTAGCGAAACCCACTATATCCGTTTACAGACGACCTTTGATGTAACGAAACGGCTTAATGTCGATAATCCGCCGAATCTTTACGAATTTGCCGCAGGAATTTCTGCGTCCGTTCGTGTTTAGGGTGGTCGAACAACTCTTTCGGACTGCCCTGCTCTACGATGACGCCGCCGTCCATGACGACGACGGTAGTGGCAACTTCCAGCGCAAACTTGATTTCGTGGGTCACAACGACCATCGTCCAGCCTTCCTGCGCCAATTCCTTCATGGCGTTCAATACGTCTTGCACCAATTCGGGATCCAGCGCGGAAGTGGGTTCGTCAAACAACATCAGCTCGGGCTGAATCGCCAATGCGCGGGCGATGCCGACGCGCTGCTGCTGACCTCCGGAAAGCTGGTAGGGATAAAGGTTAACCTTGTCGCCCAAGCCGACTTTTTCCAGCAATTTCAAAGCTTCTTCGCGCGCTTGGGCGGCAGGTTTGCCTTGTACGGCAACCGGACCCTCCATCACGTTTTCCAACGCGGTTTTGTGCGGGAAAAGGTTGTATTGCTGGAACACCATGCCGGATTTGCGGCGCAGAGCCAAAATGTCGTGCTTTGTCGTTTTTTTAGAAAAATCGATTTTCAGCGGTCGCTCGTTGTCGAACTCGATTTGTCCGTCTTCGGGCATTTCCAGCGCGTTTAAGCAGCGCAGAAACGTCGTTTTGCCCGAGCCAGAAGGTCCGAGGATGACGACCACCTGCCCTTTGCCCACATCCAAATCGATGCCGCGCAAAATGGTGTTTTCGCCGAAGGTTTTGCGGATATTGCGAATTTTAATCATGGCTTTCCCTTATTTGGCGACATAGCGGTCGAAGCGTTTTTCCAAGCGCGCCTGAATCAGGAACAGCACTTTGCAGAAACACCAGTAAACCAAAGCGGCTTCGATATAGACGGGCAGGAAGTCGTAGGTACGGTTTGCTGTTTCCTGCGCGACGCGGAACAATTCCGTTACCGTTACGACTGCCGCGAGCGAGGTGTTTTTGAACAAGCCGATAAACTCGTTGCTTAAAGGCGGCACGGCGACGCGGAATGCCTGCGGCGCAACGATGCGGCGGAAAGTCTGCATATAGGTCATGCCGATGGAGAAACCCGCTTCCCACTGCCCTTTCGGCACGGACAAAATCGCCGCACGGATAGTCTCGGAAGCGTATGCGCCGACATTGAGCGAGAAGCCGATGATGGCGGCGGGAATCGGATCGATGAAAATACCGACGGACGGCAGCCCGTAAAACACAATCACAAGCTGCACCAACAGCGGCGTCCCCCTGATGATGGAAATATAAGTTTCCACCAGTTTCAGCAGGATTTTCCGAACGATGCCGCCTGAAGGCATAATCCGCACCAAAGCCACGGCGATGGCAATCACCATCCCGATCAGGAACGACGCCACCGCCAGCGGCAGCGAGACCATAAAACCGGCTTTGACCATAGGCAAAAACGCGCTGACAATCATATCGGCGCGTGTTTCCGTCATAAACGGCAGCGAAGCAAGAAAATTATTTAACACTGATGTCTTTTCCGAAGAATTGTTCGCCCAGTTTTTTCAGCGTGCCGTCGGCTTTCAGCTCGTTGATTGCCGTACTGAATTTTGCCACGACTTCGTCATTGCCTTTATTGACAATCAAGCCGGAACCGACTTTTTCATCGGCAGGCGCAGACCAAACGATTTTCACGCCCGCATTCGGGTTTTTCTTCAGATAGTCCAAAACCGCCAATTCATCGTTCAAAGTCGCGTCGGCGCGTTTTTGTTCAATCAGGGTCAGCGATTGCGCCAAACCGTCCACTGCCACAAGCTCCGCACCCGCAGCTTTGGCTTTTTCGCCGTAGTTGCTGGTCAGGGATTGCGCTGTTTTGACGCCTTTTATGTCATCAATAGATTTGATGTTGCTGTCGTTGCGCGCAACCAAAACCGCACCGCTCCAGCTGTAAGGTTCGGATTTGTCGAATGTCGCTTGGCGTTCGGGACTGGTCAAACCGACTTGGTTTGCCACCACGTCGAAACGTCTCGCCTTCAAACCCGCCATCATCGAATCCCATTGCGTTTCTTTAAATTCGACTTTCACGCCCAGTTTGTCCGCCACGGCGCGGGTAACTTCCACATCGTAACCGGTCAGCTTGCCGTCTTTGTCGTGGTAGGTAAACGGCGCGTAAGTGCCTTCGGTACCGACGGTAATCGTCCCTTTATTGTTGATGCGCTCGATTAAAGAACCGGAAGCGCCGGCAGATTGAGCGGGAGCAGAAGAAGACGCGCTACCGCCCTCTCCGCCGCAGGCCGCCAAAACCAATGCGGTCATACCGCCGAGTACGAATTTTTTCAACATAATCTTCTCCTGAAGAAAAAGTGTGCAAGGGCAGCATTCTAAGTGAAATTACGGCAAACACAAAGAATACTTTTTTATATTGCTTATTCCGAAACGGATAAAGGAAGCCGTAAAACCCCCATCCATCAAGTAAAGGTCGTCTGAAAACAGCCTTGAGGCCCCTTTTCCGTTTTCAGACGATCCTCTGCATCATTCGTATTACACGGCGGCTTGGTATTCGCAACGATGATGCTGCGTTCAGATTCAAAGGGAGTGTTGTCTCATCTTATTTTAAAATTCGCGTCTTGACTTAACACGCAGAGATGGAAAAAGGTCGTCTGAAAATTTTCAGACGACCTTTTATCTTTAATCGCAGCTGATGCTTAAGCGCGTTTGCGGAATTCGCCGGTACGGGTATCGATTTCGACTTTGTCGCCGTTTTCGATGTAAGACATCACTTGGATTTCAGTGCCGCCGACCAGACGCGCGGTTTTCATCACTTTGCCGGAAGTGTCGCCTTTAACGGCAGGCTCGGTGTATTCGACTTCGCGTACGATGATGGTGGGCAGCTCGACAGAAATAGGGTTACCTTCGTAGAAAGTTACTTCGCATTGGTCTTCCATACCGTCAACGATGAATTTCAACGCGTCGCCGATGTTGTCGGCTTCGATTTCGTATTGGTTGAATTCTTCGTCCATGAAGACGTACATAGGATCGGCAAAGTAGCTGTAAGTACAGTTTTTGCGGGACAGGATAACGACGTCGAATTTGTCGTCGGCTTTGTAAATGGTTTCGGAAGCGGCACCGGTCAGCAGGTTTTTCAGTTTCATGCTGACTTTGGCGGAAGAGCGGCCGCCTTTGATGTATTCGGTTTTTTGAACGACCATAGGATCGTTGCCGACCATGAATACGTTGCCGGCGCGCAGTTCTTGTGCTGTTTTCATGTATTGTCCAATCAAATCGGTTGTAAATAAACGCGCTATTTTAGCGTATTTTTTTAAGCTTTGAAATAAAGGCGGCGAGTTTTTCAAGGGCGGAAGGTTGCTCAAAAAGATGACAGCTCCATTCCTCCGCGCCTTGCCGCCAGTCGTTTTGGTGTTGTTGCAGGATTTGCCAACATTTGAGGCGTTGTATTGCGGATAATGCCTCTCCACCGTTGAGGTCGTTTGAAAGGCAGCGGTGTGCCGAGGCGGTTTCGGGCGTGTAGAAGCCGTGTGCCTTATCCCAAAAGGCGTGGAGCTTGTCGAGATGGACATTTTCATCTTGCGGATAGATGTGCCAAAAGAAGGGTTTGCCCGCAAGCTGGGCGCGCACGAAACTGTCTTCGCCGCGTATCACAGCGCAGTCGGCGAGGTGTAACAGTTTGTCGAAGTCCTGTTGCGGAACGAAAGGGATTTTGACAAGGCGGACCGAGGTCGTCTGAAAAATATCGCCGTCGTTTTGCAGGGTGTTTTGCGGAATGGCGCCGCTTTGCTTGAGGCTGTCGATGATTTGCGTACCCGCCAGCAGCAGGGTCAGCGGGCCGCCTGCCTGTTGCCACATGTCCAGCCATTTTGCCCAAACATCGCTCCGATAGCCGAAAAGCAGCCATTCGGGGGCATTTTTTTCGGGCAGCATCAGCCGCTCTCGCAAGGCTTCGGTATCAAAACGGACGGCATCGCGGTAATCGCGTTCGCGTATCAACCCGCCGCTTTTTTCGCTGAAGCCCATAAACCAAAAATATTTTTGAACACCCTCCTGCGGCGAAGGCATCAGGTGCAACCTTTCATTGCTGTCTTCCGCGCTCAAATACTCCCAATTCAGCCAAAGCGGCTTGTTTTGACGGATGATGTGCAACACATTTTCGGGCAGATCGCAGGCAAAAGTTTCGATAACGACATCGGGAACGGGCGCAGCATCAATGTCTGCCGCGTCAAAATGCCAAGTGCGGACATAAATATCCTGATGAACGCAGGGAACGTCGGGCAAATCGGGACAAAGCGCACGCAAGGCGGACACATCGTCCGTCCACAAATGCACCTGCCAACCGAGTTCACGATGCAAAACACGGGCAAGCCGCAGGGAAACGCCGATATCGCCGAAATTGTCGATGACGTTGCAAAAAATCCAACAAACAGGAAAAACGTGTGTATTCATAAAGACTTGAGGTCGTCTGAAATCGGTTTCAGACGACCTTTTCAAAACTAAAACGCGCCGAAATAGTGGAACAAATACACAATCAGCAAAATGATCGGAATAAACAGCAGCATGGTTTGACGTTTCAAATCAAACTCTTGCTTAAGATGATGCTTGATGGTTTCGAAGAGGATGAATTTGAACAGAAACGTCGCTTCGCAGGCAAGGATAATGCCGTTGATTAAGTGTTGCGCCGCGTCTTTAGGCGGATTGACGGCGAAAATAGCAAGCGTGATTAAAGGTATCAGGCAGACGATAAGCCAGCGGATGATAAGGATTTTGGGCATGGTGTGACGGATAAAATAAGGATGATGGAAAAGAGCAATTCGGCAGTTTAGTCTGTTCGGGAAAGGATTTCAAACGGATGGTGAGGTCGTCTGAAATCCTTTCTTTATTATTTTTTAAAACGTAAACTAGGTATTTATGCCTGTTCTGGAGACTGCGTATCAGCTTTGAATTTTTTCTGAAACGCTATAAAAAATTCCTGATATTTCAGAATATTTTTAATAACACCCTCCCTATCCAATTTATTGTTACCAAACCAACCCTCTTGTTCAACCACGGCAAACGTCATGGTTTTCCCCTTCCCAAACTTTTGCGGTTTTTTAATCTCGAAGAAACCTTCTTTGCGAGCTTCGGATATAAACAAATCAAAAAGTTTATTTCGTATTTGTTTTCTATCGTTTTCAGCACTCTCGTCAGATATATTTACCTTAAAGCAAAGCCTTGCCTTAGTTTGTTCCAACTGCATATAAATAAAATTTTTGTCTGTCAGCGGCAATTTAGAAAAGGCATACCACCAAAAACCGCCACTGGGATTATTTGCATAATCCCACCACATATCTGTCACTGGTAATTCATTTTCTAGAAATTGAAAAAATCCCTGCCAATCACTACCCTGCCATTCTGTAATGGCTATATCAGCAAATCGGTTATTCTTGTCCTCCAGCCTTTTAATCCGCTCGAGAAAATCGATAAAAATATTATTCTTGATATCTGTGTATTTTTCGAGGATAGCGATGAGTTTTTTCCTATCAAAAACCTTGAATCCTTTATTTTCTACCCTCTTAAGGCTTGCCTTGTTTTCATTACCGGTTTTTATATAAATGCATACAATGCTTTTACCTTCCGCCATTCTCTCCGCAGCCTCCCTATACCGGTTTAGCTGATTGGAATGCTCCTTAGTATTGGTTTTGTCCTCAATTACAATAAAATATTTATCATTAACCTCAACCCATATATCAATATTTTCCCTTTGTCTCCCCGCTTTTACAGAAGTAATTTTTTCATCAAAATTCGGGTATTGTGATTTGATTAATTCTGTAACAAATTCCCTTGCACATTCGTTCAAAGCTTTATCTTCCCCTTTGCATTCCTCGTCGGCAAACATCAATAGCCAAGTAATAAAAGCATCCTGACTCAGCTCTTTAGTGGCAATATCAAAAATATTTGGTTTCATTTTTTCCCTTTTTTTATCTAAAACAATACACAGGTCGTCTGAAAACCGGTTTCGGCAGGTTTGCCGAACCCGTTTTCAGACGACCTCTTTCTTTAAACTTTTGTTTTATCCATCATCAGCCGATTCCTCAACCATCTGGCGACGGGTGCGATTTCGCCTGCCAGCATACCGGTTTCCACGCCTGTCGAGTGTTTGATGACATCCGCCGCAGCGCCGTGCAGCCATACGCCGGCACAAGCGGCTTGGAATGGGGCAATGCCTTGCGCGAGCAGGCTGCCGATGATGCCGCTTAACACATCGCCGCTGCCAGCGGTGGCAAGTCCGGCGTTGCCGCTTGGGTTGGTATAGACCGTGCCGTTGGGCGCGGCGACCAGCGTATGGTGTCCTTTTAGGACGGTTACTGCTTGGAACGTTATGCTGATGGTTTGGACGGCGGACATTCTGTCTTGCTGGACTGTTTGGGTTGACGTACCGAGCAGGCGGGCGGCTTCGGCGGGATGCGGGGTCAGAACCATATTGCCGCGCTTTTGTGCGGCTTCGCGGGTTTCGGGCTGCGACCTTGCCAGCAGGGTGAGTGCATCGGCATCAAGCAACAGCGGCGCTTCCTGATTTTGCGTCAACACGGTATTTAAGATTTGGTCGGCGGTTTCGTCCAAACCCATGCCGCAGCCGACCGCCCATGCGCTGATGTCCGACCGTTTCAGCAAATCTTCTGTGGTTGCCAGCATGATTTCGGGGCGTTCGGGAATGACGGCGAAGGGCAAGGCGGTTTGATTAAAGCCTGCCCACACTTTGCCGCTGCCTTGATAAATCGCGGCGGTGGAAGCGAGTACGACGGCTCCGCTCATGCCCGATGCACCGCCGACGACGGCGAGTGTGCCGTATGTCCCTTTGTGCGATTCTGCTTGGCGCGGGGTGAATACGTCGGGAAATTGCGAGGTCGTCTGAAAAAAATCGGGCGTATCGGGGAGCGTATAGGACGGGTTCATCATCAATCTGCCTGAGTTTGGTAAAATAGCGGATGCGTGGCGAAAAGAGGTTGGAATCCCTCTTTTATCGACTGTTGTTTTCACGATTCTACCGCCCCGTATAGGAACACTACAACCGCACAACAAGGAATATTAAATGAAACAAAAAGTCAAAGTCTGGGATTTGCCGACGCGCCTGTTTCACTGGCTCTTGGTCTTATCGGTCGGATTTATGTGGTACAGCGCGCAGGCAGGCGGCGGGATGCTGGTTTGGCACTTGCGCTGCGGACTGCTGATCGTCGGACTGATTATCTTCCGCCTGTGTTGGGGCTTCTGGGGCAGCGATACGGCTCGGTTTGCACAATTCGTGCGTGGTCCATCGTCCATCCGCCGTTACCTGCAAGGCAGCCTGACGGAAAACGAACAGCCTGGACACAACCCTTTGGGCGCGCTGATGGTCATCGCGCTGATTGCGGCGGTCTTGCTGCAAGTAACGACGGGCTTGTTTGCCGCCGATGAAAACACGTTTACCGACAGCGGCTATCTCAACCATCTGGTCAGCTCGGACACGGGCAGCCTGATGCGTAAAATCCACGTCAACTTCTTCAACCTGCTGGCGGCGTTGGCAGGATTACACATCGTTACGGTTTTGGCGTATAAGTTTTTAAAGAAAAAAGATTTGATCCACCCGATGATCAGCGGCTACAAGCACATCGAAGGGCAAACCGTTGCCTTGAAATTTGCTTCCGCTGTCAAACTGATTGCCGCATTGGCAGTGGCGGTAGCGGCGGTGGCCGCGATTTTGATGTTGAAATAACAATTTGAACAAATAGAAAAAGGTCGTCTGAAACGGCAATTCCGTTTTCAGACGACCTTTTCTTTATGCCCTATCTTACAAATGCGGGTTCATCAGGTTTTCGGGCGACAGGATGCGGTCAAGTTCCGCTTCGCTCAACAGTCCACGTTCGAGCACGACTTCGCGCACGCCTTTGCCGGTTTGGGCGCAGATTTTGCCGACCAAATCGCCGTTGCCGTGGCCGATATACGGGTTCAAATAAGTGACCAAGCCGATGGAATTGAACACATAGCGTTCGCAGATTTCGCGGTTGACGGTAATGCCTTTGACGCATTTCTCGGCGAGGTTTACCGCAGCGTTGCCCAAGAGGGAGATGGTTTCAAATATACATTGCGCGATGACCGGCTCCATCACGTTTAATTGCAACTGCCCCGCTTCGGCGGCGAAGGTGATGGTGGTGTCGTTGCCGATGACTTTGAAGCAGACTTGGTTGACCACTTCGGGAATCACGGGATTGACTTTGGCGGGCATAATTGATGAGCCTGCCTGCATTTCCGGCAGGTTAATTTCTTTCAAACCGGCGCGCGGGCCGGAGGACAAAAGGCGCAAGTCGTTACAGATTTTCGATAATTTCACCGCCGTGCGCTTCAATGCGCCGTGTACCATCACATACGCGCCGCAATCTGAAGTCGCTTCAATCAGGTTTTCGGTCAGTTTGCAATCCAAGCCGCTGACTTCGGACAATTTTTTCACCGCCAAAGCCGCGTAGCCTTTCGGCGTGTTCACGCCTGTACCGATGGCGGTCGCGCCCAAGTTGACTTCCAACAGCAGGGCGCGCGTGCGGTCCAGATTCAAAATCTCTTCTTCCAGCAACACTTGGAAAGATTGAAACTCCTGCCCCGCCGTCATCGGTACGGCATCTTGAAGCTGGGTGCGCCCCATTTTCAAAACATCTTTAAATTCATCGGCTTTGGCGGCAAACGCATCTTTCAGCAACGCCAGTTTTTCCAGCAGTTCGCCGACGCTGTAATACACCGCCAGCCTGAAGCCGGTCGGATAGGCGTCGTTGGTGGACTGGCTGGCGTTCACATGATCCATCGGGTTAACGATGTCGTAGCGGCCTTTTTCGTAGCCCAAAATTTCCAAAGCAAGGTTGGCGATGACTTCGTTGGTGTTCATGTTGACAGAAGTTCCCGCGCCGCCCTGATACACGTCGGACGGAAATTGGTCGAGGCAGCGGCCTTTGAGTAACACTTCGTCGCAAGCCTTTTCGATGGCGGCGGCGATTTCGGGCTTCACTGCACCCAGTTCGCCGTTTGCCTGCGCGGTCGCTTTTTTCACCATCACCATGCTGCGGACAAACTGCGGCACGTCGGAAATTTTTTGATTGGAAATTTTAAAGTTTTCCACCGCGCGCAAAGTATGGATGCCCCAATACGCCTCAGCGGGGATTTCGCGGTCGCCCAGCAAATCGTGTTCGATACGGACAGTCATTTCTCTTACCTTCTCATTCGTTGGTTTATCAAGTAATGTGCATATGCAGGCGGAACATTAGACCGTTTTGCATAGGTTGTCTAGCTGCAAACGCGCCGTTGTTATCAAAGTATAGTGGATTAACTTTAAACCAGTACGGCGTTGCCTCGCCTTAGCTCAA
>JUNU01000332.1 GCA_001067655.1 Neisseria lactamica | reverse complement strand
TTCAAATCAGGACAAGGCGACGAAGCCGCAGACAGTACAGATAGTACGGCAAGGTGAGGCAACGCCGTACTGGTTTAAAGTTAATCCACTATAAAACTCGTCCATACTTTATAAAGTCATAGACAAAACCCCAAAGGTCGTCTGAAACTTGAAACCCAAGTTTCAGACGACCTTTATCTATTAAATACCATCAAGCCGCTTTGCGGTGGTAATGCCGTAGTGCGTGTTCTTTGCGACGACCGCTACTGAATGCGGATACGCGTTTCAAGTAGCCGATGACGCGGGTGCCGTAGTCGATGTCGTGCGAACCGCAGGCGGAACAGGCGTGCAGGGTGCGTTTGTCGATGTGGCCGCATTCGTTGCAGATGGTGATGCGCACGTTCACACAGAAGTAGTTGCAGCCGGTTTGCGCGGCGATGTCCAAGAGCGAGCGGTAGCCAGATTTGGGCAGGGCTTCGTCGAGGTTCAGGTGCAGCGCAGAGCCGCCGTCGAGCCAGTCCACCAGTTCTTTACCGTGCAGCAGGAATTTGTCGAGCGCGTTGATTTCTTCGTCTTCGACGACATAGAAATAGGAGTTGTAGCATTCGCGGCTGACTTGGTAGCCGTCGGCTTTGTCCCATTTGGCGTTTTTCACGCCGAGGTTTTCGGCGGGAACGAACTCGGTGTTGAACTTCACGCCATAGTGTTTGCTGGCGGCTTGGTTGACTTCGAATATGGTTTTCAGACGACCTTGGACGAAGTGGATGTAATCGTCGTTGTAGCCGACTTTGATGCCTTGCGATTCGGCAGCCTCCGCCATGCCGTTGATGCCGATGGTGAGGAATTGTTTGTCCAGCGTGATGAAGCCTGCATCGTAAACGGGCAGCATTCCGGCGGCTTGGTATTCTTCCATCAGTTTGCGGTAGGCGTATTGGTATTTGTGGATTTTGGCGACTTCGGCGGCAAGGTCGCGCCCGTCTTGTTCCAACCGGTTCATGTTGATGGTGATGACGTTGATGGAACCGGTCGCCACGCCGCCTGCGCCGAGTGTGTAGCTGAAGGTGCGGTCTTCGATGGCGTTGCGCAGGCGGCAGCAGGAAGCCAACGAGTCGGGGTTGTCGGAAAGATAGACGAAGAAGGAATTGCCTTCCGCCAACTCTTTCGCCATTTCGTCGGCGAACACGGTATCTTTGCATTTGCCGCCGTCGGTCAGCATCGCAGCGGTCACGACAGGGAAGGTCAAAACGGCTTTGGTGCGTTCCTGATTGAACCATTTGAGGAAGAAGTTTTGCAGCTTCGCCACACTCGCCCACACCGGTTTGCTGAAATCGGGGAAGACGAAATCGCCGAACATCGCGTCGAAATAGTATTGATCGTAAACGGAAATATTCCAAAACACGCTCTGATAGCCGCGCGCGGCGGCGGGCTGGTTGATGCTGTATACCACCTGCTGCATGTGGTTGGCGATTTCTTTGCCGTGGGTTTCCAAATAATCGTCGCCGTAGTCTTTGCGGGCGAAGTAGTCGAAATAGGTCAGAAATTCCACCGTCGCCACCGCGCCGGCAAACTGCGCGCTGATGGCAAACACAAGATTGATAAACGAGCCGCAAAACGATGCCAAATGTTGCGGCGCTTTGGATTCGCCGCCGAGTTTACTTAAGCCGTCGAGCAGGAAGGGATACAGCGTAACCGACACACAATAAGGCTTGAGGCTGGTTTCGTCATGCACATAAATCTCGTGCGCCTCAATCTGGCGGATGTATTCGTCGGCAACGGATTGGTCGAAAATTTCGGCAATTTTGCGCGACACTTGGGCGCGGTTAATCTGCACGAAAAAGTCTTTCATGATTTCCGCTTCCATCGTGGCGATGTTTTTCTGGGTAACGTTGGCGTTGGCGTCCATTTTCGAACCGTCCGCCGCGTTTTGCGCGCTGATGTAGTCGTGCATGAATTGCAGTTTGCCGTTTAACTGTTCGGGATGCAGCCGAATCATGTTAAGTCCTCCTGTGTGGGTTGGATAAAAAGCCTCAGGCCGTCTGAAAAGCGGCCGCCTGCGGCTGAGTCGTAATTGGGATGATTTTGGGCGCGGGTTTGTCTTTGATAAACAAGCGGTTCAACACCTCGCCCGTGCGCAAATCAATAAACTTCTGATTGGTCGTCGGGCTGTCCAAGCCGCCCAGCTCCATCTGCCAGCGGCCGGTTTTCAGATACGTCAGATAAGGCAGAATGCCGTCTGAAACCGCTTCCAGCTCCTCACGCTCCAAACCGGTGTACAAACAGGCTTTCAAACCCGCCTGCGTCACGATGCCCAACATTTTCTGCAAGGCTTCCGGCTGCCATTCCCCGCCCATAAACAACACGCAGCTAATCAGCCCGCGATAGCGTTTCAGACGACCTCTCAAATAATCCTCGGTCAATTCCGTGCCGATACCCTCTTTCCACGCATCGGCACTGTGGCAGCCTTTGCAGCGCAGCGGGCAGCCTGAAAACAGAAACGCCAGCGACACTTCGCCCGGCACTTCCTGCCATACGATTTGCTCGATTGTGAATTTCAACGCCGCCATGATTTGCTACTCATAAATACAATATATGGTGCGAATTAAATCACAAGAACACAATATATGGTATTTTTATTTAACAATGCAACAAACCGTCACGATAGCTTTTTATAATTCACTATATTTAAAATTCAAATTACAAAACAGCTTAAATATAAAAAAGCCGTACTCGGAAACACACTTCGCATTTCCCAAATACGGCCGTTACGCCATCATATATAGTGGATTAAATTTAAATCAGGACAAGGCGATGAAGCCGCAGACAG
>JUNU01000331.1 GCA_001067655.1 Neisseria lactamica | reverse complement strand
CTTTTCTGTTATGGAAAGTTGCACTTCAAATGCGAATCCGCCGTCGTCTGAAATTTTTCAGACGACCTTTTGAGCCTGTCAAACTATTTTCGTGAATCTTTCGGCTTCTGATTGGCATTCTCAAACAATTTGTTCATAGGGGTCAGATTGATTGCATTGCCTTGACTGACTATCCATTTATCCTCCACCCGCCAAACACCCGAGGTATCTTCCACACGCAGATACCAGTGGTTGGTCGGCGTCAGGGGTTTGAAAGTCGCTTCATACTCCATACGGCCGTTTTGGGCTTCCGCGCCGACGGGGTGTAGTTTGACGGTTTGGTCTTCCGATTTTTTAGTTGGGTGCATCAAAAGGAGATTCAAAGGCTGCTTGGGATCAAATTCCCCGCTGACAAACACTTTTGCCGCATCCTTATCCGGACTGATCAGCACTTGCACCTGCATATGCCGCTTCACTGCCTCTTCATCGCGGTGAAGCTGGATGTCGATGTGTTTGCCGTCTTTGTAATAGTCGTCCGTTACCAAATCGGTTGCATGTTCTTTGGCGACGAAGAACATGGCGACACTGGCAATCACGACGAAAATAGGCCCCGCCATCAACACCCACGGCCAAATGTGTTTGTACCAAGGTTTGACTTGTTTTTGCTCGGACACGTTTTATTCTCCGATAAAGGTTGCTTCTTCTTCCAAGATAGTGGGTTTGCCATCTGCTTTGCCGGTTTCACGATAAGTGAAGGTAAACTCAATCGGATGGCTGCCCTTGTCGGCGTATTCGGGAATGGTGGAAACTTGGACAGGGATGGTCAACGTTTGGCGCGGTGCGATTTTCACGCCGCCTTCCGGCAGTCCGGTCAGGGCAATTTCTTCAAAGCCTTTGACTGCCGCAGTCATCACTTGTTCGTTTTCACTATTGTTGATAATGCGCAGGTTATATGCGTTTTCCAGCCAACCTTTGCTGTTTTCGCGCACCATCACGCCGCGGTCTTTCAAAATATCGACTTCGACCATTTTACGGGTGGAAAGTCCGACCAAGAAAGCGATAATAACCACCAGCAAAACAGCGCCGTATCCCGCCACACGCGGACGTTTCAAGCGTTTTTTGATGTCGCTTTCAGGATATTCGTGTTCCAACGCGCCTTCGGTCGTATAGCGTATCAAACCGCGCGGATAACCCATTTTATCCATGATTTCGTCGCAGGCATCAATACACGCCGCACAGCCGATACATTGATACTGCAAACCGTCGCGGATATCGATACCGACGGGACAGACCTGTACGCACATGGTGCAGTTGATGCAGTCGCCCAATCCGCTGTCTTCTTTGTTGGCGGTTTTCTTGCGTGCGCCGCGCGGTTCGCCGCGTTCGGTATCGTAAGAAATAATCAGCGTGTCTTTGTCGAACATCGCGCTTTGGAAGCGTGCATACGGACACATATGCAGACACACTTTCTCGCGCATAACGTGGGCAAAGAAAAAGGTCATGAAGCCGTAAAACGCTGCGGCAAACATCGCGCCGCCGCCTGCTGCTCCGGCAAACAAGTCGGGAACGAACTGGCGGATCGGGACAAACCAGCCCGCAAAGGTAATGCCTGTCCACGCGCAGACAAGGAAAATCAGCAGGGCTTTAGTTGCTTTAATGCGGATTTTAGTGAAATTCCACGGCGATTTTTCCAGCTTCAGGCGTTTGTTGCGGTCACCTTCGACCAAGTTGTCGATCCACAACATGATTTCGGTGTAAACCGTCTGCGGGCAGGAATAGCCGCACCACAAGCGTCCGGCAATCGTCGTCCACCAAAACAGCCCGAAGGCACAAATCATCAGCAACAGGGCGAGGTAAATCAAGTCGCCCATACCCAGCGACAATCCGAAAATGAAGAAATGCCGGTCCGGAATATTGAAGAGTACCGCCTGACGGCCGCTCCAGTTGAACCACGGAATCACATAAAACACAAACTGCGTCGCCAATACGGCGGCTATACGCAATTTGGCGAACCGCCCTTCCGCTTTTTTCGGATGGATGCGTTCGCCTTCGGGATGAATTTGGATGACGCTGGATTTGGGTTTTGAGGGTTTGGGCGGAGCGATTTTTGCCGGTTTCTCGGACTGCTCTTTCGGGGCAGCGTTTTTTTCTTCTGACACAGCAGCGTTTTCGGCTTGGTTTTCTGTTGACATTTTTCAGTGTTCCTTCGTGTGTTTGCGCGCAGGTCTTTTATTCTGATTACTGGTTTGATTGGTTTTTCAGACGACCTTTTATATGCGTCGGAATCATATCATTTGAGCTTGACCAAAGCAAAAAGCCCTACTTGGCTTTTATATGCCACCCGTTTTGATTTTTCCGTTACCCAAGTCTGAAATCGGCGATATTCAAGCAGTTGCATATAACCGATGACGCTATGTTTATAGCGAATCGCTATATCTCCGATAAAAATTTATAAACTACTGTTTCAAAACGGAATAACAGTTAATCTCATCTGCTTTGCCTGTTTCAGACGACCCCTTATGCGGACAATTTTTAAAACAGGACAACGCGAAACCGATGCCGTACCGGTTTGAAGTTGTCCTCCAGATAGGCGGAAAGGTCGTCTGAAAGACGCCCGCATCCTTGAAAGCCTGCCCGAATCGGGCGATAATCAACGGGATTTTCTTTACCGTTATTACCGTTTCAAACCAATACAGCAAGGAAGGTACAAAATGTCTCAACTGGCAAACGCAATCCGTTTCCTCTCGGCCGATGCCGTTCAAAAAGCAAATTCCGGCCACCCCGGCGCGCCCATGGGTATGGCGGAAATGGCGGAAGTATTGTGGACGAAATTCCTGCGCCACAACCCTGCCAACCCCAAATTCTACAACCACGACCGCTTCGTCCTCTCCAACGGCCACGCGTCCATGTTGTTGTACAGCCTGCTGCACCTGACCGGCTACAACCTGAGCATTGAAGACCTGAAAAACTTCCGCCAACTGCACAGCAAAACCCCCGGCCACCCCGAATACGGCTACACCGACGGCGTGGAAACCACGACCGGCCCGTTGGGGCAAGGCATTGCCAACGCGGTAGGCATGGCATTGGCGGAAAAAATCCTGGCCGCCGAGTTCAATAAAGACGGTTTGAACATCGTCGATCACTACACCTACGTCTTCATGGGCGACGGCTGTCTGATGGAAGGCGTATCGCACGAAGCCTGTTCGCTCGCCGGCACTTTGGGCTTGGGCAAACTGATTGTTTTATATGATGACAACAATATTTCCATCGACGGCAAAGTGGACGGCTGGTTTACCGAAAACATCCCGCAACGCTTTGAAAGCTACGGCTGGCACGTCGTTCCCAACGTAAATGGTCATGACACCGCCGCCATTCAAGCCGCTATCGAAGCCGCACGCGCCGAAACAGGCAAACCGTCCATCATCTGCTGCAAAACCTTAATCGGCAAAGGCAGTGCCAACAAAGAAGGCAGCCACAAAACCCACGGCGCACCTTTGGGCGCGGATGAAATCGAAGCCACGCGCAAACATCTGGGCTGGACTTACCCCGCATTTGAAATCCCGCAAGAAATCTATGCTGCATGGGATGCAAAAGAAAAAGGCGCGAAACTGGAAGCCGACTGGAACGAACTGTTCGCGCAATACCAAGCCAAATATCCTGCCGAAGCCGCAGAATTCGTGCGCCGCATGGATAAAAAACTGCCGGACAATTTCGATGAATATGTTCAAGCCGCATTGAAAGAAGTATGTGCCAAAGCCGAAACCATCGCTACCCGCAAAGCCAGCCAAAACAGCATCGAAATCCTCGCCAAAGAGCTGCCCGAACTGGTAGGCGGTTCTGCCGACCTGACCCCGTCCAACCTGACCGACTGGTCAAACAGCGTCTCCGTTACCCGCGAAAAAGGCGGCAACTACATCCACTACGGCGTGCGCGAGTTCGGCATGGGTGCCATCATGAACGGTCTTGCCCTGCACGGCGGCGTTAAACCATTCGGCGCGACTTTTCTGATGTTCAGCGAATACGAACGCAACGCCTTGCGCATGGCGGCGCTGATGAAAATCAACCCCGTCTTCGTCTTCACCCACGATTCCATCGGTCTCGGCGAAGACGGCCCGACCCACCAACCTATCGAGCAAACCGCCACCCTGCGCCTGATTCCGAATATGGACGTATGGCGTCCGTGCGACACCGCCGAATCCTTGGTGGCATGGGCGGAAGCGGCAAAAGCCGAAGACCATCCGTCCTGCCTGATTTTCAGCCGCCAAAACCTGAAATTCCAAGCGCGCAGCGAACAACAACTGAACGACATCAAACGCGGCGGCTACGTCATCAGCGAAGCACAAGGCAACGCCCAAGCCGTCATCATTGCCACCGGCTCCGAAGTCGAGCTGGCTTTGGAAGCACAAAAAGTCCTCGCCGCGCAAAACATCGCCGTGCGCGTCGTTTCCATGCCGTCCACCAACGTGTTCGACCGCCAAGACGCCGCCTATAAAGCCGCCGTCCTGCCCGAAGGTCTGCCGCGCGTTGCCGTAGAAGCCGGACACGCCGACGGCTGGTACAAATACGTCGGACTGAACGGCGCAGTCGTCGGCATCAACCGCTTCGGCGAATCCGCCCCTGCCGAACTGCTGTTCAAAGAATTCGGCTTTACCGTGGACAATGTTGTCGATACTGTAAAATCCGTGTTGTAAATATTAACCATCGCATCAAAGGTCGTCTGAAAACGGAAGATA
Organism: Neisseria lactamica; assembly: GCA_001067655.1. Lineage (GTDB taxonomy): Bacteria > Pseudomonadota > Gammaproteobacteria > Burkholderiales > Neisseriaceae > Neisseria > Neisseria lactamica_B. The sequence goes on along the minus strand of JUNU01000331.1, from coordinate 12,326 downwards.
AGGTTTTCAGACGACCTTTTTCCTTTAAAGCCGCCCAAACCGGTTTAACAGAAATCCAACCCATACAGTGGCGCAACCCTTCCTACGCCAACGAAGTTGCATAGAAACGCCGAATAAAGCAGCATCTGAAGCCCCTCCTATTCCCGATAATCTTTTGCCATATCTTGAAAGCCGCACCGCCAAACCGTAAAATCACACCTTACTAAATTTGATATAAATTTACATCTAACCCATCTTACCCACCAATTATGATGACTCGCCTTGCTACCTATCGGAAAATCCTCCTCATCTGCCTGATTTTATGGGCATCCATCGTCGCCGTTTTCTCCGTCGAACGTTTCTTCATGCTGCACCATTTCGTTTCAGACGACATCCGCAGCCGTTACGCGGGCGATTTGGCGGCTTTGTTTGTCAAAGGGCTGCTGTTCGACATCAAAATCGCCTCCGTTGCCGCCGCCTTCCCCTTCCTGATCGGGCTGTTCGGACTGACTACGCAGAAAACCGCCACCTTTACCCTACGCCTCCTGCCTACCGTCGCAACAGTCCTTTTCCTGACCGCCTTTGCCGCCGCACTGGGAAACTGGTTCTATTACAGCGTTTACGACCGTCAATTTGACGTCTTCGTCTTCGGACTGGCGGAAGAAGATACCAGCGCTGTCCTGAAAACCGTCTGGTCGGACTATCCCGTTATTTCCTGTCTGGCAGCCTTGATTGCCGCAGCTTTCGTTTTGGGTAAAATGTTCAGCCTCATCCGCCGCAGCACCCGCTTTCAGACGACCTCATGTGGAAAAACAGCTTGGATTGCCGCCATCCTCTTGCCCACTCTTGCACTTGCCGCAGGCATACGCGGCTCGTTCGGCAAATTCCCCCTGCGTCAGACCGCCATGCAGATTTCCGCCGCACCGCAAATCAACAAACTCGTCCCCAACGCCCTGACCTCACTAAGCTGGGCAGTCAACGAATACCGCAACAGCAACGACTTCCATCCCGTCTCCGATGAAGACGGCAGCCGGCTCATCAGCACCCTACTCGATAAAAAAACAAACGCCGACTTGACTCAACTCTTTGCCCAAACCGTCGCAAACGCCGCCGTCGAAAAACACCGTCCCAACGTCGTTCTCACCGTCATGGAAAGCATGAGTGCGCATCTCTTGAACATAGACAATCCCGAACGGGACCTCTTGGGCGAACTGGGCAAACACTGGCAGCAAGACTGGGTGTACCGCAAATTCGTTTCCGAGGGAGACGGCACCAGCGACACCCTGCACCGCTTCTTCGTCCGCAGCCCGCGCCTCAACCTCAGCCAATCCCTTGCTAAAAACAAAACCTTCCCCAGCAATATGTTCAAACCCTATCTCGATGCCGGCTACCGCGTCGTCTATATTACGGCGGGTAACGGCGGCTGGCGCGATTTCGACACCTTCCTGCGGCACTTGGGCGTCAACGAAATCATCGATGAAAACACCCTCAAAACCCACTATCCCGAAGCCAAATCCGAAACATGGGGCGTACCCGACGAATTCATGTTCCGTTATGCCGAAGAAGAACTCGCGCGCGCCGAAAAAAGCGGCACGCCCGTATTCATCATGATGATGTCCGTGACCAACCACCCGCCCTACCGCCTGCCCGCGCCGCATCAGGCGAAAAACTTCCGTTTGGACGAACAAGAGCAAAAACGCCTTGCCAACCTCGCCTCAGGAAAAGAGCTTAATGAAATTTTCAACACCTTCCGATACAGCAACGACCAACTCGGCCACTTTATCGGCAAAGTGAAAACCATCGCGCCCGACACCATTATCGCCGCCACCGGCGACCACAATATGCGCGCCATCGGCTATCCCGAATCCGCCGATGCCGCACTCGGCCACAGCGTCCCCTTCTACCTTTACGTCCCGCAAGCCTACCGCGGCAGCGCCGAATACCATCCCGAACGCGCAGGTTCGCACAAAGACATCCTGCCGACCCTCTACAACTTAAGCCTGTCCAAATCGCGCTACTACCAAACCGGTTGCAACCTCACCGCTCCGCAACCCGATTCCGCATGGTGCGGCTACGGCTACAACCCCGAAGTCATCATTACCGAACGCGGTTTCTATCATCAACACAGCAAAGCATTCCACAAATGGGACAACAAAAACATCCAAACCGCCGAAAGCCGCCCAAGCACGCCGGATGGCGAAGACCAAGCCATTATCCGTCGCGCCTCGGCATATACGCCGTTTCTTGAATGGCAAATCAACCGGATTATCAGCACCCAATAAATCCGTTTATAGCCAAAGGTCGTCTGAAAAGTTTCAGACGACCTTTTTGCAAATAAACCATACCCAATACGTTCCCGTCTTAAAGCAAATGCCAAACTGCCTAACAATACCGTCATAGTGTAGTAAAATAAAACGCGTTTTAAGCAGCGTGCCACATTACATCCGCGCAACACAACGCCTTACCGTTTGACGACAAATCCACTATATAATCTATGTCGCTTGCGCCCGTCACACAAGGAAACTCATGAAAAAACACATCTACTGCCGCCACAGCTTTGAAATCGAAGTCCCGTTTTTCGATGTGGACTCGATGCACATCGTCTGGCACGGCAACTATGTGAAATACCTCGAAACCGCCCGCTGCGCCTTTTTGTCCGCCATCGGCTACGACTACAATGAAATGGCGCGACAGGGATACAGCTGGCCGATCGTGCAGATGAACCTCAAATACATCCGCTCCGCCCGCTTCGGTCAAAAAATCCGCGTCGATATGGAGATTGTCGAAATCGAAAGCTGCCTGCGCATCGACTATACAATTTATGATGCTGAAACCAACGAAAAGCTCAACCGCGCTTCAACCACACAAGCCGCCGTTTCACTGGCAGACAGTCTGATGCAGTTTCAGACTCCGCAAAGCTGGTTGGATGCCGTGCAAACCCATCCGACCTTTACTCCTGCCTGACACTTTACGTTTTCAGACGATCCCGACCCTTAAGGTCGTCTGAAAAAAAAACCTGAAAAGGAACAACATGAAAAAGACACTTACCGCCCTCTTCCTGACCCTTGCCAGCCCTGCCTTGTGGGCATTCTCCACCGCCGAACTCGCCCAAACCCTGCAAAAACCGTCCAACGTACAGGGCGCGTTTACCCAGCAGCGTCAATTGAAATCCCTGAGCAAACCGATGGTTACAGGCGGGAAATTCGTTCTCGTCCCGAAAAAAGGCTTGTTGTGGCAAATGCAAAAACCGTTTGAAACCACCCTGCGCGTGCGTTCGGACGGCATCATGCAGTGGAACGGCAGCGCATGGACCAACCCCAACCAAGGCAAAGTCGGACAAACCCAGCAAATCAAACTCTTCCTCGACCTGCTCGGCGGCAACACGCAAGGCTTGGAAAAACAATTCAACCTTGCCCTCTCCGGCAGTGAAAAACAGTGGACGTTGAATTTGACGCCGAAAACCGCCGTTACCCGCCAAATTTTCAACCACATCGTTATCAGCGGCGACAGTGTAGTACGCAAAATCGAGTTGGACGAAAAACAAGGCGACAAAACCGTGATGCAGTTTAGAGAAGTGCAAACCGGCAAACCGTTAGACGACTTTGCCAAAAAAGCCCTGTAAACAAACCATCCGACAAACCCGCAAAGTCATCCTGTCGGCTTTTGAAGAACCTGCCTGACGGCTTGCCGCCCGCTTCCTTCCTCTCCGCATGAGAGGCTAAACAAGGGTGGTAAGTCGCAGGTTCGCATTTTATTAGGCACATATTTTTGCCCTAAACCCAGTGATTTCAGGGCATGCCATTTGCTTCTACTTTCACGCCATCCGCCCTTTTCAGACGACCTCCCTTTATCCCACCCTATTGTTCTTTAAATAATTTTACAAAAAAGCTATAATGACCAGTCATCGAATAATTTTTGTTAATAGATAATGGGAAGCGACGTGAAAAAAGTGCTGCTGGTGTATTACTCGCAGACCGGACAATTGGCAAAATTGGCGCAAAATTTTGTTGAGCCTTTGCAGCAGGGCGGCGTTCATGTGGATTGCGTGAACCTTGAGCCGCAAGAGCCGTATCCGTTTCCGTGGTCGTTTTGGCGGTTTTTCAACACCTTTCCCGAAACCGTCCACCTGAAACCCGCGCCGATTCTGCCGCCCGCCATTCCCGCCGACGATTACGATGTCGTGGTTATCGCCTATACCGTCTGGTTTCTCTCACCCGCCCAGCCAATTACCGCCTTCCTGCAACGTGAAGAAACCCGCCGCCTGCTCAACGGCAAACCCGTGGTAACGCTTATCGGCTGCCGCAATATGTGGTTGGGCGCGCAGGAAAAAATGAAGTCGCTTTTGGCACAAAACGGCGCGAAACTCATCGGCAACATCGTCAAAATCGACGCATGCAACAGCGCTGCCAGCTTCATCACCACCCCCGCATGGCTGCTGTCGGGCGACAAACAATACTTCCGCGCCCTGCCCTCCGCCGGCATCGCAGACGGAGAGCTGGCCGATGCGGCGCGCTTCGGCGCGAAAATGCGGGATACCCTGTTTCAAAACAAAACATTGGACGAAACCCTGTTTCAAAACATGGGCGCGGCCAAGGTAAACGAAAAACTGATTTTCAGCGAAAAAGCCGCCGGCCGCAGCTTTTTCCTGTGGGGCAGGCTGCTGATGGCCGCCGGACGTGTGTCCCCGCTGCTGCGCCGCGCCCTGCTGTGTTTTTATATCCTGTTTCTGCTGGCGATGATTCTGGTGTTGGTACCGGTGAGCGTATTGGTAAAAAAACTGCTGCATCCGCTGCTTAAAGGCCGTCTGAAAAAACTGGCGGATTATTACGGCCAGCCCTCCGGCGGATGAATCGGATTGCGGGCGGCAACCTGTAAGGAGACTGTATATGGACGATTTTGAACGCATTTACCGCGACTGGCACGAATATGCCAAAAACCGCGACACCGACGCGCTGATTGCGCTGTATGCCGACGACGCCGTATTTGAAAGCCCGCTGGTGCCCGCGATTATGGATACCGACAGCGGCATCCTGTGCGGCAAGGCCGAAATCCTGCGTTTCTTACAGGAAGGCACGCGCCGCCGTCCCAACGATTTGGTGCGCTGGTATCGGGACGGCCGCTATTTTGTTGCGGGCGATACGCTGGTGTGGGAATACCCGCGCCAAACGCCCGACGGCGATCAAGTGGATATTTTGGAAGTAATGCGGCTGGAAAGCGGCAAAATCAAGCACCACCGCATTTATTGGGGCTGGTTCGGCACGCAGATGCTGACAGCTTCGGCACTCGCCAAAGCGGTTAAGGCTTGACGCCGGAAGCCGCACCGACGTTGGCAGAGGCCGTCTGAAAACGACCAAAATGTTTTACAGCAACGGCCGACGACAGTCTTGCTTTTCAGACGGCCTCAAATAAAGAAAGCGCACCATGCCCGAAGTGATCCATTACCCCGAACGCCGCCGCTTCCAAATCGACATCAACGGTTTGGAAGCAGGTTATATCAGCTACACCGAACACAACGGAAGCTGGGACGTAAACCACACCGAAGTCTCACCCAATTTCCGTAATCAGGGCATCGCCCGAATGCTGGTGGATGCATTGACGGAATATGCCGAAGCACACAGCATCCCGCTCACCGCAAGCTGCGATTACGCGGCGCGGTTTATCGGCTGACCACTTACCATAGTGAGACAAAATAGCGCCGTAATATCCCTATTTTGTTCCGCCATATAACCCAAAACCATGACTCTAAATAACACACTCAAAAACGTTTACCTCAACCACATCGCCGCCTTCCTGCCCAACGCGGCCGTCGGCAATGACGAGATGGAAGCCGTTCTCGGCATGGCGGGCGAGCTGCCTTCGCGCGTGCGGCGCATGATTTTGCGTTCCAACGGTATCCAAACACGGCATTACGCCATAGACCCCGACAGCCGCCGCGCCACGCATACCAATGCCGAACTTGCCGCCGAGGCAGTCCGTCGGCTGTTCGCACAAGGCATCAAGCCCGAAGACATCACCAGCCTGTCCTGCGCCACATCCTACCCCGACCAAACCATGCCCGGACACGGCGTGATGGTACACGGCCTTTTGGATATGCCCTCCTGCGAAGTGTTGAGCATGGCGGGCGTGTGTGCGGCAGGCATGGCGGCGATGAAACACGCCTACAACGCCATCCGCACCGGCGAACACGCCCACGCCGTCGCCGCTGCGTCGGAAAACGCTTCGGCGGTGATGCGCGGCGAAGTGTTCCAACACGAAACCGACCATAAAAAGCTGGAAAACGCCTCCCCCGAAATCGGTTTTGAAAAAGACTTTTTGCGCTGGATGCTGTCGGACGGCGCGGGCGCGGCATACTTGTCCGACCGCCCCAATTCAGACGGCCTCAGCCTGAAAATCCGCTGGATAGAGCTGCTCTCTTACGCCAACGAAATGCCGCCCTGCATGTATGCCGGCGCAGAATTCCGCGACGGCGTGTTCGAAAGCTGGAAACACGCCGACCCCGAATACAGCCGCCGCCACAGCCTGATGGCGGTCAAGCAGGACGTAAAACTATTGAACGAAAACATCGTCCGCTACACGGTGGAAAAGCCGCTCGCGCAAATTGCCGCCAAACACGGCATCCGCGCCGACGAAATCGACTGGTTCCTGCCCCACTATTCTTCCGGCTTTTTCCGCGACCGCCTTTCAGACGGCCTGAAAAACATCGGCTTCGAAATCCCGCAGGAAAAATGGTTTACCAACCTCTACACCAAAGGCAATACCGGCTCGGCATCGATTTACATCATCCTTGAAGAATTTATGCGCACTTTCCCATTGGAGCGCGGTCAAAAAGTTTTGTGCTACGTTCCCGAAAGCGGGCGTTTCTCAACTTGCTTTATGCTTTTGGAAGCGGTATAGCAAACTGAAAAAAGGTCGTCTGAAACTATGGAAATCAAAGACATCCCGCAAGATGACAGCGAAAGCTACCACGGACATCTGAAAGTCATTTACGGCACGCGCGACGGGCGTTACGAAGCCGGTACCAGCAGCGGCTGGCAGGACGAAGCCTACGCCACCGAAATGGCGGTCGCCGAACTCGACGAACAAACCCGCGCCGCCCGCGAAGCAGTGGCTCGTGGCGAATATTCGCCGCTGTATTACCATATGTTCCGCTTCCGCCATGACGAAACCGGTTTGGCAATGGCAGCAGGCGTATGGAAATGGCAGCTCCGCCGCCACCTGCGTCCCGAAATCTTCGCCAAGCTGCCCTACAAAACCCTGCAAAAATACGCCGACGCGCTGCAAATCAGCATAGACGAATTGAAACGGACGGACGCGGATTAAGGCGAACCGGCCCTTGCTAACGGCGGCAGCCTGCCCTGATTTGTTTTTTCAGACGACCTCATCTGTGTTTGAAACACAGCCGCCTAATCATAAAATTACCCAAAACAGACACCCGATTGACACCCCCATGACCGAATTCCCACACCAGCATACCGCCCACTGCGAAAGCGGCGTAATGTCCACGCTGCTCAAATACCACGGCCACGATTTGGACGAAGCCATGATTTTCGGTATCGCCCACGCGCTGACCTTTGTCTGGCTGCCCGTCGTCAAGCTGGGCGGCATGCCGCTGGTTTCCTACCGCATCGCACCGCGCGGCATCATCAAAAACACCTGCAAGGCATTGGGGCTGAAATTGTCAGCCCGCAAATTTTCCAATGCCCAAAAGGGACAGGATGCGCTGGATGCCGCGCTTTTATCGGGCAAACTGGCGGGTTTGCAGACTTCCGTATTCTGGCTGCCGTATTTCCCGCCGCAAATGCGTTTCCATTTCAACGCACACAATCTCTTGGTGTACGGCAAAGACGGCGGCGACTACCTGATCAGCGACCCCGTATTTGAAACGGTGCAGCGCTGCGCCGCCGAAGATTTGCAGCGGGCGCGTTTCGCCAAAGGCGTATTGGCTGCCAAAGGCATGATGTACACGTTGGAAAACGACAGGTCGTCTGAAAAAGTTAAGGCCGACTTACCCGCCATCATCCGCAAAGCTATACGCAAAAACGCCAAACAAATGCTCCCGCCCGTTTTTTTCGTTGGCGTAAAAGGCATCCGCACGTTGGCAAAAAACATCGAAGCCCTGCCCACTAAACGAAATGCAAAATACCAAAAGCTGTTCCTCGGCCATCTCGTGCGGATGCAGGAAGAAATCGGCACCGGCGGCGCAGGTTTCCGCTATATCTACGCCTATTTCCTCGAACAGGCCGCCCGTATCTGCGACAACCCCGCGTTTCAGACGGCCTCGGAACAAATGACCGCCATCGGCGACCAGTGGCGGCAGTTTGCAGCGATGTGCGTGAAACAGTGCAAAAAGCCGTCCGAAAACGGCTGCCGCGAAATCGCCGCATTTTTGCGCAAGATTGCGGACGATGAAGAAGCCTTGTGGCGGGGATTATTGAAATAATGGGGAATCCTGCGGCTTAACTCAATCCGCCGCGTACAGTTTTGAAATTAGGTCGTCTGAAAACTCAAAGAAATGATAAAAATGCGTTACTTAACTGCTCTCTTATTATTGTGTTCCGCCCTAACCCATGCCGCACCGCAGAGCGGCTTTGCCTTGGTGCATGATGCCGACGGACACACCAACTTGCGCAAAAGACCCGATTTGAATGCCAAAGTCTTGGCAAAAATTCCCAACGGCACGCCGTTGGAATGTTTGGGTGATGGCGGCGAAGGCAGTTTGACTTTCTGTACTGCCCAGCTGCAACAACCTGCCGCAGAAGACTACGGTTTCATCCATTACAGCCGTCTGATATTTCCCGCCTCCGATAAAAGCTTCGTCCGACTGCGCGAACAATCCGGTCGCGACGATACGCTGACTTTGTCCGGCAACGGTCAAACGGTACACATCGTTGCCCGCCGCATTCACCCTAAACTCAGTGATTTCTCGGGTATCAGCAAAGACAAATACACCGCGCGTCTCTATCAAGGCAAGCCGTTCTATGGCATGGACTCTATGATTTCCAAAAGCGTGTTCGCGCTTGAACGTATCACGCTAAACGGTCAAGCGGTTCCCGCTGCCGAACTGCAAGGACTCTTCTCGCCCGATTTTGCCTCCACCGCACGCGGCAGCAATGTATATCAAGGCTGGGAAGCTTATTACCGCCGCAGCGATAAGACGCTTTATCTGTTTGGCAGACAAGGTTCGGACGGCGCTCCTTTCGATGTCTGCTTTATATTTAAGGACGGTAAATTCCAGCGCCGTTATTTATGGAGTGCTGCGATTTAAATATCGCTCGAAAAGGTCGTCTGAAAACTCAAAGAAATGATAAAAATGCGTTATTTAGCCACCCTCCTATTATTGTGTTCCGCCTTAACCCATGCCACGCCGCCGGACGGCTTTGCCTTGGTTTATGATGCCGACGGACACACCAACTTACGCGAAAGCCCCGATTTGAATGCCAAAGTTTTGGCAAAAATTCCCAACGGCACGCCGTTGGAATGTGTAGGCGAAGCCAGCAAAGACAATCCGAATTTCTGTACCGCGCTGTTGCAACAGGTAGCCACCAGCGGTTACGGCTTTATCCACCGCAGCCGTCTGATATTTCCAGCCTCTGACAAAAACTTCGCTACACTGCGTGAACACTTCGGTCGCGACGACACACTGACTTTGTCCGGCAACGGTCAAACGGTACACATCGCCGCCCGGCGTATCCACCCCAAACGCAGCGACTTTTCAGGTACAGCCTCAAATAGTGACAACGCTCCTCTCTATCGGGGCAAACCATTTTATGGCACAGATGGCTCCATTCCAAAAAGCGTCTTTGCCATAGAACAGATCACGCTAAACGGTCAAGCAGTTCCCGCTGCCGAACTGCAAGGGCTGTTCTTGCCCGATTTTGCCGCCACTGCACGCGGCAGCAATGCGTATGATGGCTGGGAAGCCTATTACCGCCGTACCGACAAGACGCTTTATCTGTTTAATTCGGTGAATAATGATGCCGGTTCTTTCGGTATGTGTTTCGTATTTAAGGACGGTAAATTCCAGCGCCGTTATTTGTGGGATGCATTACTATAAATATTCATTAAAGGGTAATTTGGAAACCATGATTCAAATCCAATCCCTCTCCCACCGTTATCCCAAAGCCGAAACTGCCGCGCTGGACAATGTGTCGTTCGATATTGCCGACGGCGAATGTTTGGGGCTGCTCGGCCACAACGGTGCGGGGAAAACGACGCTGATGTCGCTTTTGGCAGGCTTGCAGGAAGTACGGCAGGGCGAAATTTTGTTTGACGGTAAGCCGTTGCACCTGTTAAGCCGTAGCGAGCGGCAGAAAATCGGTTTGGTGCCGCAGGATTTTGCGTTTTATCCGCAGCTTTCGGTGTGGGACAACCTGCTGTTTTTCGCCTCGCTTTACAAAGTACGCGACAAAGGCCGTCTGAACGCGCTGTTGGAACAGACCGACCTGACCGCCCACAAAAACAAAGCGGCGAAGCATCTTTCGGGCGGGCTTAAACGTCGTCTGAATTTTGCCATCGGCCTGATTAACACGCCGCAACTGGTGTTCCTAGACGAAATCACGGTCGGCATCGACCCGCAGTCGCGCCGCTTTATCCTCGACAGCGTGGCGGATTTGACACGGCAGGGGGTAACGGTGGTTTACACCTCGCACTATCTGTCGGAAATCGAGCAGCTTTGCGGCAAAATCGCGCTGCTGCAACACGGCAAGCTGGTGTATCACGGCGGTTTGGACGAGCTTTTAAGCACGCAAACCGGTGTCGTGCGCTTTACCGTCGAACCGCCGCTGCCGCCTCAAACGCTGACCGCTTTGGGTGCCAAGCAAGTGGACAGCCGCGGCATGATGGAAACGACACACGATGCCGCCGCCGTTTACGCCGTCCTGCAACAAAGCGGCGCGCAAATCCGCTACTTCCAGCAGGGACACGGTTCGCTGGAAACGTTTTACCTTGATTTCCTGCGCAAAGACGAACCGGCAACAGATAAGCAAAATCTACAATGACGACCTCCTCCCTCCTCAAAGAACTCAAATTGCTCTGCCGCGACCTGCACGGTTTGGCGGTGTTATTTGTGATGCCCATCGCCTTCATGCTGATTATGTCGTTGGCGCTGAGCCGCGACCAAGACCCGCACACCGACAGCCGCATCGCGCTGGTCGGTGCGGCAGACGACAGCGTCAATACCGCGCTGGCAGCCGCGCTGGAAAAAGAGCAGATTCATGTCACGCTGATGTCGTCTGAAAAACTGACCGACGCGCAAAACGGCTTGCACGACAAGCGTTTCCAACTGGTGCTGCACAACCCGAACGCCGCTTCCGGCAAAATCGCCGACAACAAAGCCTTGCAAATCTATGTACCGCCCGATACCGAGCCTTCGTGGCTGGCGGCGGTCAAAGGCGTTTTGCAGCAGCACTACACCCAAACGCGGCTGGACGCTTATTTCGACAACAACGACGGCATCAAAATCAACAATAAAAAACTGCCCCGCTCTATCCGAAAAGACATCCAGAAAAAAGTCGATGAAAAAAACGACGAGCAATTCGCCGCCGTGCAAACCTTTTTAGATAAAAAAATGCTGGAAGAACACTATCTGAGCGCAGGCAGCGGCAAGGTTGAAAAACCCAACGCCGTACAGCACAGCGTACCCGCATGGCTGATTTTCGGTATGTTTTTCATCATGATACCGCTGTCGAACGTCATGGCGCTGGAACGCCAGACCAACACCATCACCCGCCTGCGCCTCGCCCGCGCCTCCGCGTCCGGCCTGATTGCCGCCAAACTCGTCCCCTATTTCCTGATTAACCAGCTCCAATTTGCCGGAATGCTGCTGCTCGGCCGCTACCTTCTGCCCGAAATCGGCGTGCCCGCCCTCATACTCAACGGCAGCCTTGTTCTCTACGCGCTGCTGTCCGCCGCCGTCAGCGCCGCCGCACTCGGCTACGCGCTTCTAATCAGCGTCTGCGCCAAATCCACCGAACACGCCGTCGTCCTCGGCGGCGGCGGCATCATCCTGATGGCGGCAATCGGCGGCATTATGGTCCCCGCCCACGTCATGCCCGAAACCATGCAACAACTCACTTGGATTTCCCCGATGGCATGGGGCTTGAAGGCTTTTCAAGAACTGCTGCTCAACCGCAGCGGACTGGACGGAATCGGCCGCTACCTCATCCTGCTGTCCGCCTTCTCCGCCACCACCCTGACCGCCGCCGTGCAGGTTTACCGCAGGCAGTTGCAAACGCAGGTACGGTTTTAAAAAACGGCTCTATAATTCCTGTAGTGGGTAAAACCACTATAGGAATAGCGAAACGCTTTCGGCTTTCGGAACTTTGACAATTTTAAAACTAGAATCCTCA
>JUNU01000330.1 GCA_001067655.1 Neisseria lactamica | reverse complement strand
TCAAAAGGTCGTCTGAAATCCCGATTCCGGTTTTCAGACGACCTTTTGCTATAATACCCGCCAGTTTGAAAACGGAAGAAACCCATGTCCCGAATCGCCGCCCTGCCCGACCACCTCGTCAACCAAATCGCCGCCGGCGAAGTGGTCGAACGCCCCGCCAACGCCCTCAAAGAAATCGTCGAAAACAGCATAGACGCAGGCGCGACGGCGATTGAAGTCGAGCTGGCAGGCGGCGGCATCCGCCTCATCCGCGTCAGCGACAACGGCCTCGGCATCCACCCCGACGACATCGAACTCGCGCTCCACCGCCATGCCACCAGCAAAATCAAAACCTTAAACGATTTGGAACACGTCGCCAGCATGGGCTTTCGCGGCGAAGGCTTGGCAAGCATCGCCTCCGTCAGCCGCCTGACCCTGACCAGCCGCCAAGACGGCAGCACGCATGCGACCCAAGTCAAAGCCGAAGACGGCAAACTCAGCAGCCCCACCGCCGCCGCCCACCCCGTCGGCACCACCATCGAAGCCGCCGAACTCTTCTTCAACACTCCCGCGCGGCGCAAGTTCCTCAAATCCGAAAACACCGAATACGCCCACTGCGCCACCATGCTCGAACGCCTCGCACTGGCGCATCCGCACATCGCCTTCTCGCTCAAACGCGACGGCAAACAAGTGTTCAAATTCCCCGCCCAAAGCCTGCACGAACGCATAGCCGCCATCGTCGGCGAAGACTTTCAGGCAGCATCCTTAGAAATCGACAGCGGCAACGGCGCGCTGCAGCTCTACGGCGCCATCGCCAAACCCACCTTCGCCAAAGGCAAAACCGACAAACAATACTGCTTCGTCAACCACCGCTTCGTGCGCGACAAAGTCATGCTCCACGCCGTCAAACAGGCATACCGCGACGTATTGCACAACGCCCTCACCCCCGCCTTCGTCCTCTTCCTCGACCTGCCGCCCGAAGCCGTGGACGTCAACGTCCACCCCACTAAAACCGAAATCCGCTTCCGCGACAGCCAGCAGGTACACCAACTCGTGTTCCACACCCTTAACAAAGCCCTCGCCGACACCCGCGCGGACTTGACCGAAAGCGTCGGCAACGCAGGCGAAGTGTTACACGAAATCACCGGCATCCGCCCCGCGGCAACGTCGTCTGAAAACGAGCATAGCGGGTTCCACCCAAACCCGACCGCGTCGTCTGAAAACATTTTCGCCGCCACACCAAGCGCACACGCTTCCGAACCGCGCAGCGCCTTCAGTTCCGGTAAAACCGCCCCCATGCCCTATCAGGCAGCACGCGCGCCGCAACAGCGCAGCCTGTCCCTGCGCGAAAGCCGCGCCGCCCTCAACACCTACGCCGAACTCTTCAAAAACACCGCAACCGATGAAGCCGATATCGAACTGGCACAATTCGAACAAGCCCGCTTCGGCAGCACATCCGCCACGTCGTCTGAAATCCCCGCACGCAGCTTTTCAGACGACCCCAAACCCGAACTGCCGCCTCTGGGCTTCGCCATCGCCCAACTATTAGGCATCTACATCCTCGCCCAAGCCGAAGACAGCCTGCTGCTCATCGACATGCACGCCGCCGCCGAACGCGTCAACTACGAAAAAATGAAACGCCAGCGGCAGGAAAACGGCAACCTGCAAAGCCAACGCCTGCTCATCCCAATTACCTTCGCCGCGTCCCACGAAGAATGCGCCGCTCTCGCCGACCACACCGACACACTGGCAGGCTTCGGGTTGGAACTGTCCGACATGGGCGGCAACACCCTCGCCGTCCGCGCCGTCCCCGCCATGCTCGGCAAAGCCGACGTCGTCTCGCTCGCCAAAGACGTATTGGGCGAACTCGCCCAAGTCGGCAGCAGCCAAACCATCGAAGAACACGAAAACCACATCCTCGCCACCATGTCCTGCCACGGCTCCGTCCGCGCCGGCCGCCAGCTCACCCTGCCCGAAATGAACGCCCTCCTGCGCGACATGGAAAACACCCCGCGCAGCAACCAATGCAACCACGGCCGCCCGACCTGGGTGAAACTGACGCTGAAAGAACTGGACGCACTGTTTTTACGCGGACAATAAAGTTGGCGAAAAATAAAGGTCGTCTGAAAACGAATTTAGGTTTTCAGACGACCTTTGTAGATTAAGTTGTCAAAAACAACGTTTACGATGTCTTTGGTTTTGTTAGGTTTTGAACAAACAAAAGAGAATTTAATTGCTGGCATAGAGTAAAACTTTTAACTTAGAGAAAACATGACTTCCATTATTTTAGAACTACAGGAACTAGCAGCCAACCCCAATAGTGATGTTGAAGAATTATTAAATAAAACCTATATGGTTGCACGCAAATTAAAAATTTCTAAGCTAATAGATTGGTGTCAAAATGAATTATCCGGCTATCAAACAGATGATATACCGGATTATAGAAAATTTTATGGAGAACTAAGGGTTTTAAATCAATATAATGGTCAACTACTCCCCTTCCCCTTTTTTATCCCTGATGAAATAGAACAATCGATTACACTAATCGAATTTAAATCAGAGATTAGCGTGATAGGAAATTTACTTCTAACTAACAAAAGTGATATTTTTAAAAGCCCAAGATCACATTATTTAAAAATTGCCTTAATGAAAATCAAAAAAATAGATACATCGTTTGAGCCTATGATTATTTTTCATAAATCTGATTTAATGAATATTCAATCTAAAATTCGGAATATGATTTTAGATTGGGTATTAACACTGGAGGAAGAAGATTGTTTAGGAGAAGGTATCCAATTCTCAAAAACTAAAAAGGAATTAGCAATGACTAACCAATTTAATATTCAGAATATGCAAGGATATGTTGGTAATTTTTCTGGTGGCAATATCCAACAAAATATTCATGATGGCATTCATATTGAAAAAGGTAATTTCGATTCATTGGCTGAGTATTTAGTCAAAAATGGTATCCCTTATTCAGAACTATCCAAATTAAAAATAGCTCTTAATGAAGATTCACCTCCAATTAATACTAAAAATTTTGGGAACCACGTACGTAACTGGATTGATGATATTGTTAAAAAAGTATCGAATCGCATTATTGACATCCCAATAGCAACTATTACAGGTTTATTGACGAAAGCCATTTCCAAATATTATGGCCTATCTTAAACAAAAATATTCTTCAAGCGTAGATTGGGTTAAAACTCAACAAGAATTGTTAAACATTCCGCAATATCCAAGTTTCAACCCAATCTACCATCAAATCAAAGGTTTCAGACGACCTTTTATCCCGAATTCAATCAAAACACCCAGCCGTAGCGTGGGCTTTGCCCACGAAAAAACCACCGCCCAATCCATCTTTCAAAAACTCAAATAAAAAACGTCGTATGAAAACCCAAAATCCGGTTTTTCAGACGACCTTCCCCCCCCCAAAAAAAAAACCACCTATTTCCTCTTCTTCAGCAGCCTCAACGCGTTGCCCACTACAAACAGCGAGCTGAGGCTCATGCCCAATGCGGCGATCCAGGGTTTGACGTAGCCTAAGACGGCGAGCGGGATGGCGATGATGTTGTATGCGCTTGCCCAGGCGAGGTTTTGACGGATGATTTCGCGTGTGCGGCGGGCTTGTGCGATGGTGGCGGGCAGGATGTTCAAATCGTCGTTGAGTAAGACCAAATCAGCGCCGTCGCGTGCGACATCGGCGCCTGCTGCAACGGCGGCGGATACGTCGGCTTGGGCAAGGACGGGGGCGTCGTTGATGCCGTCGCCGACCATCAAGACTTTTCTGCCCTGTTTCTGCAAGTCTTCAACATAAGCGAGTTTATCTTCGGGCGCGGCTTCGGCGCGGTAGGTGTCCAAACCAAGTTGCTGCGCGACTTGTGCGACGGCATTTGTGCGGTCGCCGCTGAGCAGGTGGGTGCGGATGCCTTGTTGTTTGAGGGTGTCGAGCATGGCGGCGGCGCTGTCTTTGATTTGGTCTTCGAGCAGGAGGACGGCTTGGAAACCGCTTTGGTTGCCGAGAAACACCATGCTGCCTGCGTGTTCGACGTTGGCGGCTTCGTCAGGTAACACGCCGGCTATTCCGGCGACGAAATCGGCGCGTCCCAATGCCCAAACTTGGGTTTCGCCTTTATAGGTCATTTGCGCGCTGACGCCTTGTCCGATGCGGTTGACGCGTTGGGAAACTGTGTATTCGGGCGCGGGGCTGGGGTCGTCTGAAAGCGTGTGGTTCAAGATAGCGCGGGCGATGGGGTGTTCGGATTGTTGCTCCAGGGCTTGTGCGGCGGCGAGGGCTTCTGCTGTTTTCAGACGACCTAAGGGGATAATCCGGCTGACGGACAGTTGTCCTTTGGTCAGCGTGCCGGTTTTGTCAAACACGACATCGTCGATTTGCGCGAGCGTTTCGAGGCTTTGTTTGCCACTGATTAACACGCCGTCGTCGGCAAGTGCGCCTGTGGAGGCGGCAAGCGCGGTCGGCGTGGCAAGCGAAAGTGCGCACGGGCAAGTGATGACCAGCAGCGCGACGGTAATCCACAAGGCGGTTTGCGCGTCGGCATACCATGCCCAGCCGATGAAAACGGGGATGGCAAGCAACAGCTCGCCAAACACGAAGCTGGAGGCGTATTTCTCAGCAAGCTCGGCGGCGCGCGGTTTTTGGGCGAGCGCGCGGTCGAGCAGTTTGACGATGTGCGACAGGCGTGTGTTGTTACCGGTGCGGTCGGTTCGGATAACAAGCGGGCTGCCCGTATTGAGCGTGCCTGCGGTAACGTTTTCAGACGACCTTTTAACCACGGGCAGGCTCTCTCCCGTCAGCATGGCTTCGTCCACTTCGCTCTCGCCAGACAACACCGTGCCGTCCACAGGAATGACTTCGCCGGGTTTGACGACGATCACGTCGCCCGCCTGAAGCTGTACAACTGCCGCTTCTTCGATTTCCTCGCTGTCGGGATAAGACGGAAGGCGGTGGCAGAACGCAGGGACGAGTTTCACCAGCCGCTCCGCCGCATCTCCTGCCCTGCGCCTTGCGATTTGTTCCATAAACCGCCCGCCCAGCAGGAAAAACAGCAGCATAGCGATGGACTCGAAATACATCCCCTGCCCCGCATTGACGGCAAGGCTGTAAATGCCCGCGACAAAGGTCATTACGACCGCAATCGCAATCGGCGTATCCATGCCGACGCGGCGGTTTTTCCAATCGCGCCACGCGCCGCGGTAAAACGGCAACGCGCTGTAAAACACGACGGGCAGCACCATCAAAAAGCCGCCCCAGTGCAGGATTTCCAAAAACAGCGGCTCGATGTCGCCGCCGTAAAGATAAGTCGGCACGGCAAACATCATCGTCTGCATCATACCCAAACCCGCCACCGCCAGCCTGACGATAAACTGTTTGCGCTCTTTCTGCGCCTGCGCCTCGACTTTTTGCGCATCGTAAGGCGCGGCGGTATAACCTGTTTTGCGGATTTTCAAAAGAATGTCCGATAGCGCGATTTTGCCCTCGTCCCACACCACGCGGCAACGGTGCGTACTGTAATTCAAATCCACGCGCACCACGCCCGCCGTCCGCAAAAGCTGCTGCTCAATCAGCCATACGCACGCCGCGCAGGTAATGCCGCCCAGCATCAACACCGCCTCGCGTTCATCCCCTTCCCCCGCCTCGACAAAATCCGCCTGCACTTCGGGCAAATCATACAATTTCAGTTGCGACAACATTTCCGGCGGCGGTAATTCGGATTTTTCCGCGTCGGCGGTACGCTGTTTGTAATAATTGCCCAAACCTGCATCAATAATGCTCTGCGCCACCGCCTGACAACCCGCGCAACAGGTTTCATGGTCTTCATTTTCGTAGCGGACGGTCAGATGGAGATGTTCGGGGACTTCCAGACCGCAATGGAAACAGGTTCTTTCCGTTTGATTCATAATATGTGCCTGATGGTGTGCCGGCAGATGGTTTGCCGTTTCAAACTTGGATTTAAAATGTTTAGAAATGTAAACTTTATTAAAGTGTAGCTTTTTAGCAGATTTTTAAAAATATTTTACAAAACGTTTATTTTAAAACAATTTGCATATTTTTATTACTTTTATTTATATTTTTCAATAATATAACCGCTCATAAACAGACGAACGGTTACGTTCTGATACCGCATATCGTGCGAATTTACCGATTATTTTAATGTAAAAATGGAACTTTTTTGAAAAAACGCACTACATTTTTGTTGACCGACTCAATTTGAAGCTGCATACTATGCGCATATTCCGTACAAACAGTGCGGTAAAAAATACAAAACATTACGCTTTTACACAAAAATTTCCATTAACTACTTACTCGGGAAAACATCATGATTGACCGCCTGCTACCTATTTTTGCCGTTATCGGCATCCTGTCCAGCGTCGCCTACCTGAGCTTGGCGGCATGGATGATTTACGAAAACGTTATGAAAAAACGCCGCCTCCTTCCCCTCTAAGCGGGAAACTTTTTAAACGGCCGTTTGGAAATAAAGATAAACCCTCCCTGATTTATCTTTGTTTTCCAAACGGCCTTTATTTTTCAGACGACCTTTTAAAACACGCGGCGGCAAACAATGGACAGAAATCGAAATCCGCCCCCGCCGCCCTTCCCATTGAGAAACAACGGCAGTCAAAACATCTTGTTTTTATTCGTATTTGCAGTTTTCAGACGACCTTTTGCCGCCGTTTTCCAACGCCCGCTCAATCATCGCTTCGCGCAAAGCGTCCAAGCCCAGACTTTTCGTCACCGAAATATTCACGCCGACGGCGCGTCCCGAATTATCCCGCAACACGCCCGCCTCGCGCACACCTTCCGGCAGCAGGTCGATTTTGTTGTACACGACAAGCTGAGGCACTTCATGCGCGCCGATTTCTTCCAAAACCACATTCACATCGTCCATCTGCCGCTCGAAATCGGGATTGGACGCATCAACGACGTGTAGCAACACGTCCGCCAAAGCCGTTTCCTCCAGTGTCGCCGAAAACGCCGACACCAGCTTGTGCGGCAAATCGCGGACGAAACCGACCGTATCCGTCAGAATCACGCCCGCCTCGTGCGATAGGAACAAACGCCGCGCCGTCGTATCCAGCGTGGCAAAAAGCTGGTCTTCCGCCAACACGTCCGCTTTGGTCAGACGGTTGAACAGGCTGGATTTGCCCGCGTTGGTATAACCGACGATGGTAAAGGTTTTCAGACGACCTTCCATCCGCGATTTGCGGCGCGTGGCACGTTGTTTTTTCACTTGCGCCAACTGTTTTTTCAACGCCGTGATTTTCTGCCCGATTAAGCGGCGGTCGGTTTCCAACTGCGTCTCGCCCGGCCCTTTCAAGCCGATACCGCCCTTCTGGCTCTGCAAATGCCCGTAGCCGCGCACCAGCCGCCCGCTCAAATGGTTCAACTGCGCCAGCTCCACCTGCAATTTACCCTCTTGCGATTGGGCGCGTTTGGCAAAAATTGCCAAAATCAGACCCACGCGGTCGAGAACGCGGCATTGCAGGATTTTTTCCAAATTGCGCTCCTGCGTCGGCGTCAATTCATGATTGAACACCGCCAAGCCGATGTCGTGCAGCTTCACCGCCGCCGCCAACTCCTCCACCTTGCCCGTACCGACGAAATAAGCCGTATGCGCCTTGTCGCGCTTGGCGGTTTCCCGCAACACCAGCTCGCCGCCCGCCGCCGCGACCAATTCCGCCGCCTCATCCAAGGTCGTCTGAAAAGTCCGCTCGCGCACTTCGTTCGCGCCCGAATAATCCGCGCTCAACATCACCCCGACCAGCATCACGCGTTCGGGTTGCTCCAAAGATTTGTCGACGGGGAAAATGTTGCGTTTGGACAAGGAAAATCCTTTCGTTTTAGAAAAACTGAAAAGCGGCATCCATCAATCTGATGACTCGGCCGCTCTCTGCGCTGTTTTATTCGGCGTGCCGCACGCTCCGTTGGAGGCATTTGTTGACGCGATTGCGTGCTGCGTCAGCATCTTACACCATCCGACCGTGAAAGCATAATCAAGAAAGGTCGTCTGAAACCGGATTTGGTTTTTTAGACGACCTTTCGTTTGTTTAAACGGTTTGAACCAACGTTTCAGGCGGCTTGTTCGTGCATCGTGTGAAGGCGGCTTTGCGCGGGATTTTCTTGAAACCATTTCAATTCGTCGCGCAGGGAAACGACTTCGCCGATAACAATCAACGCGGGACGCGGGGCGTTTTCTGCCAGCTCGGACAGGTTTTTCAGACGACCCGTCACGACGCTTTGGTGCGGAAGCGTGCCGTTGGAGACGATGGCGATGGGTGTGTCGCCGCTGCGTCCGTGCGCCATCAGTTTTTCGGCGGTTTCGGCGGCTTTGAGCGTGCCCATATAGACGACCAGGGTTTGGTTGTCGAGGGCGAGCGTGCGCCAGTCGGGCTGGTGGCCGTCGTGTTTGCTGTGTCCGGTCACGAAGAGCGCGCTTTGGGCGCAGTCGCGGTGTGTTAGGGGGATGCCTGCGTAGGCGGTCGCGCCTAGTGCGGCGGTGATGCCGGGGATGATGCGGTACGGGATGTTTGCTTGCCGCAAAACTTGGGCTTCTTCGCCGCCGCGCCCGAAAACGAAGGGGTCGCCGCCTTTGAGCCGGACGACGCGCAAACCTTGACGGGCGTATTCGACAAGGAGGCGGTTGGTTTCTTCTTGTTGGACGTGGTGCGAGCCTGCGCGTTTGCCGACGCTGATTTTGTCGGCATCTTTGCGCACCATGCTTAAGACGTCGTCTGAAACTAAGGCATCGTGGAACACGACATCCGCCGCCTGTATCGCCTGCAAAGCGTGCAAGGTGAGCAGCCCTGCGTCGCCGGGGCCTGCGCCGACAAGGACGACTTCGCCTTTTGCCGCGCCGAAGCCGTCAAGCTGCGCGGCAAGCTCTGCTTCGGCGGCATCGAGGTTGCCCTGTGCGGCGAACGCGTTAAAACGGCTGTCGAACAGGTTTTCCCAAAAACGGCGGCGGTTTGCCGTGCCTTTGATTTTGGCTTTGACCGCGCTGCGCCATTTGCCAGCGAGTGCCGCCATTTGACCGGTGTGCAGCGGGATGAGTGTTTCAATGATTTGCCGCCACTTGCGCGCCAAAACAGGGGCGGTCGCGCCGCTGGAGACGGCGATTTTGAGCGGGCTGCGGTCGATGACGGCGGGGACGGTGAAGGAACACAAATCCGCGGTATCGACGGTGTTGCAGAGTTTCGCCCGCCGCTCCGCCGCTTGGAAGATGCGGCGGTTGAAGGCGTAATCGTCGGTGGCGGCGACGGCGAAAAACACATCGTCCAAATCGTCCTCGTGAAATTCGCTGCCCAGCCATTCGATTTTGCCTTCGTCCGCCCATTTTTGGAAAACGGGATTGAGTTCGCGGGCGACAACCCTGACCGCAGCCCCTGCCTGCAACAGGCTTTCGGCTTTGCGTTCCGCCACTTTGCCCGCACCCGCCAGCAGGACGGGGCGGCCGTTCAAATCGGCAAACAGGGGATAATGGTTCATGGCGTGTTCTCTTATTAAGCTATCGTGCCGCCCATCTTAAAATCCCGCAGGCTTCGGCGGAAAGAATGGTTTTTGCTTATCTTATCGAGTTTGGTTATATGTGCCGTTTCCGT
>JUNU01000329.1 GCA_001067655.1 Neisseria lactamica | reverse complement strand
ATAGTACGGCAAGGCGAGGCAACGCCGTACTGGTTTAAAGTTAATCCACTATAAGATGTTGGGTCGGATGGGTTTGGAACGTAGGATGTTGCCGTCTCAGGGTCAAGCAACATGATTTGAACGCAATTGCCGGATATTTTGTCGAAGCTTGTCGGTTCAAACCCTTTTGAAATGTTCCCAAACCGGTTTGCAGTTTTCCGGCAGATCGGGACACGCGCCGAGGATGCCGCCGCTGAAGTCGTTTAAGCGGTGGAAGTCGCTACCCGCGCTGGCGAGCATGCCGAAGCGTTCTGCCAAAAGCGCGTAGTTGAGGCGGTCGTTTTTGCAGCAGTTGCCGCTGTGGACTTCGATGCCCACGCCGCCGAGATTTTTAAATTCTTCAAACAGATTGCGCTTGGCGGTGGCGGACAAATCGTAGCGCATCGGGTGGGCGATGATTGCCATGCCGCCCGCGCCGTTGACGGCGGAGACGCAGTCTGCCAGCGTCGCCCATTCGTGGCGGACGGCGCAAGATTTGCCGTCGCCCAAGTATTTGGTGAACGCCTGCTGCTTGTTTTTGACGTGTCCCGCTTGGATGAGGAACTCGGCTATGTGGGTGCGGCTGACCATTTCTTTGTTTGCCGCCAGCGCCAGCGCGCCGTCGTATGCGCCGCCGATGCCTTTTTTTTCGAGCTTGGCTGCAATGGCTTCGAGGCGTTTCAGACGACCTTGCCGTACTTGTGCCAACAGGTTTTGTAGATTTTCATTTTGTTCGTCGAAATCCAAACCGACAACGTGTATGGTGCGCCCGCGCCAAGTTACGGAGATTTCCACGCCGTTGACGAAACGCAGCCCGAGTTTGTCCGCTTCGGCACGCGCTTCGGCAATGCCGCCGATGTGGTCGTGGTCGGTCAACGCCAGCAGCGTGCAGCCGTTTTGATGCGCGAGGCGCACGACTTCGGCGGGGGAGAGCATACCGTCGGAAACGGTGGAATGGCAGTGCAGGTCTATCATGGCTGTTATGTGTGTGATGAACGATGGTAGAGGCGTCAATATTGTCGGGCTGTGTGAGGGGATGGCAATTTTTAAAACGGGTGCATGACGATATGAGCATTTTCTATTTTTAATCTACTGCTATATTTCCCCGGTAAACGGCAGCATCCATCTTTATTATTAAAATATTAACCAAAGGATTGCACACCTTAACGTTTTACTCATTTGCAGCTAATTGTTGAGGTATAGACTGCGCTCATCGTTCAACAACACTTTAAGGAAAGAAAATCATGAAACGCATTAACGCTTTTATTTCAAAAAAACTCATCATTGCCGGTATTATTGCTTCAAGTTTGGGTATTGCCGGTGCTGCGGGTGCCGTGGCTTTTAAAGAAGGCATGTTTGCGCAGGTTTCCGGTCAGCAAGCGGCAGCAACGGCAGTGGCGCAAGTTGGCGGCGTGGCCAAAGATGTTGATTATAAATACAAACAGCATTTGGGTGGCCGTTATAAGGTGGAAATTTTAAAAGACGGTGTCGAATATGAGGCTCTGGTTGATGCTCAAAGCGGCAAAGTATTGGCGGTAGCGCAAGATAACGATCAAGACAAACGACACTTTGATAAGCATGATAAACATCATAAACATGATAACTATGACAATGCCGAATATTTGTCATCGCAAAATAGAGATTATCAGGCTCCTGCGGATGTCGCACCTGATGCACCTGAAAATACGCCTGCTTCCGCGGTAACAAACTCTTAATTTCAAATTTAAAAGAGCCGATGCCGTCTGAAACTTTCAGACGGCATTTTCGTCTTCCGACCAACCCGCTTCTTTCAATTTCCGCTGTTGCGCGTCGTATTTGGCTTTATCCGTCCAATAAATCGTCTGTATGCAGGCATCGCCGCAGTCGCTGCCGCAGCATTCCCACGACTCGGGGCGGACGGGTTCGTCTAAAAGCGGTTCGCCCAAGAGGGCTTCAGCTTTATTCTTCAGGGTCGTATCCATCGGCGATTTCCAAGCGCGCGCCGTCAAACTCGATGACTTCGCCGCCGCGTATTTTGGCGGTTTTGCGGGTTTCGGTTTCGCCGTTGCGCAACACCAGCCCTTCGGCGATAAACGCTTTCGCCTGCCCGCCGCTTTCGGCAAGTCCGGCGAGCTTCAAGAGGTCGCATAAGGCGATGTATTCGTTGTCTTCGAGATAGACGGTGGCTTCCATGAGGTTTCCTGTGATGGGATTCGGTTCGGATGCGTGAAATTGTAGCATAGGTCGTCTGAAAGCCGTTTCAGACGACCACGACTTCTATAGTGGATTAACTTTAAATCAGGACAAGGCGACGAAGCCGCAGACAGTA
>JUNU01000031.1 GCA_001067655.1 Neisseria lactamica | reverse complement strand
CGGTTCCGTACTATCTGTACTGTCTGCGGCTTCGTCGCCTTGTCCTAATTTAAAGTTAATCCACTATATTGTCGGATGAGTCCGTTGGTGTTCTCATTCAGCCCTTTTTCCCACGAATGGTAAGGGTGGCAAAAATAGGTTTCCGCCTTTAATGCTTTGGCTATTTTGGTGTGTTGGTAGAACTCTTTGCCGTTATCCATGGTG
>JUNU01000328.1 GCA_001067655.1 Neisseria lactamica | reverse complement strand
TTTGAGCTAAGGCGAGGCAACGCCGTACTGGTTTAAAGTTAATCCACTATACTAAAAATTTCAGACGACCTGCCTGTCTGCAAGGTCGTCTGAAAAGGTAAATGCACCGTCAGTGCATCAGAACGTATATCGTACTTTTACACCAGCTTCATGGGTGTAGTTTTTAGGTTCGGTTGAGCCATATATACCGTCTGGCAGATAAACGAGGGCCGTATCCGATTTCTTGACTTTCCAGCCGCGATAAAACGGAACGACGCTTATTTTAGATTCGTTGGCGAATTTTTTAGATACAGGTACTTCGACTTCGATGCCGTGCCCGCTCGACTGTTTCATTTCAATGTCCTGATGGGCATGATAAGAATGCTGACGACCTCTCAGGGAATGGTTGTAGGCGATATTGGGTGAAACTTCGAAACTGGCAGGAAGCGCAATGTTTACACCGGCATTGATTTGCGCATAAGTGGTCCGGTTTTTGCGGTCGTAATTGTTTGCTACGACGCGGGAACCCAAATCTTTCAAAACGCGATGCCCTACGCCGGCTCCGGCAGTCAGGCTGACACGGTCGTTAATCGGGTGTGTATATTCATATAATGCACGGACATCATAGACGCGGCGCGGAGAGCCGTTGAACGTGGCAGTGCCGTATTCCGTTACATTGCCTCTTCCGTCCTGATACCTTCCTGTGTAATCCGACTTGCCTCGGGAGTAGCGTCCTTCTAATTTTGCCGCATGGTGGTCGTTAAAGCGATATTTTACGCCGCCTGTCAGAGACCACAGGTTTCCCTTTTGACGCATAAGGCGCTCGCCGTCTTTATATTCTCGATAATTCTCTTTGTAATATTCCGTACCCACGGTAAACTCGACAGGACGGGCAGCCTGTGTGCCGACGGCGGCAGATAATGCCAAAACGGCGAAGCAGAAATGGGTGGTTTTTTGCATGTATATTCCTTTTCTTTGTTAGAATCAATATGATAAGTTAGAGAAATTGCACTAACCATTCTATAATGACCCAACAAAACCCAACAATTACCGCTTGGCGGATATATCAACCGTTCAGATTTTTCATCCGACGATTTTCCCGATGGGCATTTTCCGATTAGCGGCGAAAATCCCCGAAATAGCGTAAACCTGACCGTGTACATAAAGTACAGGCGGCAAGCAGTCCGACGCTATGCCGATATTCTTAGGAATGCCGGTGTTTAACCTGATTTTATAATCGGTTGAAGAAAACATACGTTTTCTGCCCTTATGTCATGTCTACAACCGACAAGTTACCCATTCTTCAAAATAAGGAACCGCAATGTTCAACTTTATCAAGAAACAGTTTATCGACGTCATCCAATGGCCGAATCCCGACGACAGCCTGCTGATGTGGCGTTTCCCGATTGCCGACGAGGAAATCCAAAACGGCGCGAGCCTGACCGTGCGTGAGGCGCAGATGGCGATGTTTGTCGATGAGGGCGTAACCGCCGACGTGTTCGGACCGGGGCGTTACACGCTCAACACGCAAACGCTGCCGCTGCTGACCAACCTGAAAAACTGGGACAAACTCTTTGAATCCCCGTTTAAATCTGACGTTTACTTTTTCAATACCAAACAACAGCTTGCGCGAAAATGGGGGACGTCGCAACCCGTTACAGTACGCGATGCCGAGTTTGGCGCGGTGCAGTTGCGCTCGTTCGGCATGTACGCCTACCGCATCAGCGATCCGGCAAAATTCTTCAAAGAAGTCAGCGGCGTAGCGGCAGAATACAGCGGCGTTGAGTTGGAAGCCCAGTTGCGCAATATCGCGGTCACCCAACTCGCGGCGGCGTTCGGCAGCTCCGGCATTCCGTTTTTGGACATGGCGGCAAACCAAGTTTTGCTGTCGCAGAAAATCGGCGAGTTGCTCGGCGCAGAATTTGCCAAACTCGGCTTGACGCTGGAAAACTTCACCGTCGAAAGCATCACTCTGCCTGCCGCCATCCAAGAAGCCTTGGATAAGAAAATTTCCATGGGCGTCATCGGCGACTTGGGACGTTACACCCAATACCAAACCGCCGAATCCATCCCGCTCGCCGCGCAAAACGAAGGCGGACTTGCCGGAATCGGCGCAGGCTTGGGCGTAGGCGCAGGTGTCGGTCAGGCAATGGCTGGCGCGATGGCAGGCATGATGCAGCCCGCGGCACAACCTGCCCAAAACGTTCAGACGACCTCTGAAGACCCGCAGGCAAAATTGGTGAAACTCAAATCCTTGTTGGATGGTGGTTTGATTTCTCAAGAGGATTACGATAAAGCCAAAGCGGAAGTGTTGAAACAGTTGATCGGCTGAGGAAAGAGGTCGTCTGAAAACACTGGGCTCCAAAATATTGGATAATCATAAAAGCCTGCTTTGGTGGATTAAATAAAAAGCTGGGTTCTGTATGTGACAGGACTCAGCTTTTTTAATTGCTGTATGCACCGATGTGCTTTCAGACGACCCTTTAACTAAGTTCGATAGATTTAGTTAAAGTGCGTGTATATCAAATTTTTTCAAAACGTTTTCTCAAAATCTATAAATACGCGATTTTTAGTATAACTATGAAGTTCGTTAATATTGCTGTTATTGTTTGTATATCGCCAATTTAATCTCGGCGTAATTCCTAGAAAACTAAGTTTATTGTGCCAGAGGCTTAAATTGGTAACCACGACATTATCTGTACGATGACGGTCGGTAAAGACATAATGTTTTCCATCAAAGTGTTCATTGTAGTAATTAATGATAAGGCGACTATTGAAATTTTCACCCCAAATTTGCCCCCAACCTAAGTAACCTCCTATCCGTTTGGAGCTGCTGCCTGCGAAATTTTCAACTTTGTCACGCGCATAATTCAAACCTCCTAAGAAATAAGTTTTATCATTCATCAGGTAGGTCGCCCCAAATCCAATCTGATAATCTTTCCCTTGTCGTTTGGTATAGGCATAATCTTTTTGTGCAAAGGTTCCGTTGGCAGATAGGCGTAAATTTGGTTTTATCCAACGTGAAATACCTAAATCTACACCTGTACGCGTGTAATAAGGATGATTTCCGTAGCGACGCTTTTCTAAAAATGGCATAACAAAACTATCTGTTTTAAAACTTTTATTTTTATAACCAAGACTGACCTTTGCCGTTTGATCATCATAATCATGATTATCCCAATAGCTGACACCGTCGATATCGCCTGAAAGAGCGAAATAATGGTTGTCTTTGAGATTGATATCGCGATCAACGGATAGGGCGTAGGTAAAACCATGCCCTTTTTGTGGCAGATAGTCAGAATTTTTTTCAAAAGCCAAGTTATCAAACTGAGGAAGATGGATTTCACGCTCAGCTGAAACGTTGTTGATATTGTTGTCTTGGGTGTAACTCAGACTGCCTGAAAATTGCCATTTATTTTGCCCCATAGCGTTTTCATAAAGGGCAATAGTAGGAAGGACATCTTCTGGTAAACCTTGCTTTTTGGCAGCATTAAATTCATGTTGTGAATTACGGGTTTGCTTATCCTCATAAAGCATAGCAGCCAAGTCTAGACGGACGGCAACAAGATTAGGATGTCGAACAAGAATATTACGGTAAAGTGTAATGGCTTTTTTATGCTTTCCTTGCGAACGCCAAATTGCGCCTTGCGCATAATCCAATAAAATAGGATCATGCCTATCCCATTTACGATATATAGGCAAGAGCTGCTCTGCAGCAATATAGTTTCGCGCTTGCAATGCTTGATTTAACAAAGGTTCGGCCAGCTCTGGTTGTTTGGCTAGATCATCTAATGTCAATGTCTGAGTATGCTCATTCAAAGAAGCCTTGACACCATTCAAAAGGGAGGTGCCTATCTCCGGTGGTTTAGGAATGGCCATTTCTTGGATTCTTTCCATTTGGCGATCGGCTTCAGTTTCAGGGGTGGTAATGGTTTCGGCAGTAACCATTATGGGAAATAATATGCCCGCAATAAAAATGAATTGATTAGATTTCATGAGTATATTTTTCAGATAATTCAGGATATTTTAAGTTGCCCCTCCAATTGCGCTTTTGTTTATTTGCAGAGGGGTTTGCTTGGAAAATAATAAGCAGCAGATGCAAAGCTTCTGCTGCTTATTTCTTTGGGTAAGCGTCTTAGCGTTTGCCAATGAAACCGATATTGTTTTCGCCATGGCTGGTAGTAATTTTTAACAAACCACCGACTTCTTCAGCATTTGGACCGGCAAAACGTACGTTACCTTGACCATAAATTACTTTATTTTCACCTGGGTTTTTTCCTTCCATCCAGACAGTAACATTTTGAGCAACTTGGTTTCTACCCACTAGAGAAACTTTTTGACCTGCGCTTGCAGAAGGCATTCCACTCTCTGTTTTTACATTACCGCTGGCAAAATATACATTACGTTTGTCATCTAGGCGACGGTTGGTAATCGCGCCATTGAAGGTAACGTTATTGCTTGAAACAGTATTGTTGTAAGCCATATCTGGTTCATGGAACTGTGCAGTCATATTCATCACACCGTCTTGTTTACCATCTCGGCTAGAATAGGCAACGCCTGTATATTTGGCAGATAAACCTTTTTTAGTCTTCATGTCATAGACATTGGCAACTATACCATTTTCAGTAGCAACTCGGTCGAAAATGCCGATGTTAAAAGGATTATTGAGTCCATAAGTGCCATCGCCATTTTTATAGCGCCATGCATTTAATGAGAGATATTGTTGATTGAAGCCATTGGCTTGTCCAACGTCATAGGTATAAATCGCACGAATTTCATTTGTCTTGCCATAGTTTAATGCACTGAACATTTCGGCAATTACACGTTTATTTTGGAATGCACCCAATGCTTTATTGTCATCAATACCGACATGGACTGAATATAAGGATACCTGCGTCATTTGTCCGTTATCGGCTACAATTTTTAGGCTGCCATCTTTTTGTGTAACCATAAAGTAGCTACCTGGTGCGAAGTGATATTGCTTGCCAGCAGACCACCCTAATGCTTTGAGTGCCTCTGCACGTTCCGGATGGGTTTTTGCTGATTCTGCACTGACTTCAAATGTAGTTGATTTTTTTAATGTAAAACGATATGCATATTCACCGTTTTGGTTAACATATAATTCATCGTCTGGATTATTGTTAAAATAACGATTTAAAGAATGTGCATATTGATAACCGCTGCTGGGTTCGGTAGTTACAGTCCATACAGGATTATTATTTGCATCTAATTTGTATTTCACATCTGTTAATACACGGCGGCCTTTATCCAATTCAGTTTCATTATCGGCATTAGTAGCAAAATTATTAAACCATTTTGTATAACGGCTACCGCCTACACTATCTAATTCGAGTTTGCTGGCAGTTTGATCTAAGATGTTAACGCTCCTGCCATTTTTAACCAAGATGCCATTTTTATTGCGTTTATCTACACCAATCAGATTTTTTGCACTTAATGGCGTATCAATCTCATCATAACCGGCTCTCTTCGCAACATAACCATCTGTATAGTTAGTAAAGTAACGCGTTGCTACACCCCCTAATATAACTGTTTGAGGGCGCAAAAGTTTGGTTTTATCTTTTCTATAAGCGGATGTCAAAAGGTGAGAGGTAGGGTGATCATGTGGACCTTTAGCTGTCTCTAATAATGGGGTCGCACTTAAGTTATTTGCAATGAAACCGGTATTCACTTCAGTTTGATTGAATTGTTCAGTTTTTATTACATCACTTAGTTTTAGTGTGGTCAGTTTATCCTGAATGCCTTTATTTAATAATAATGTTTCTTTGTTAGTGTTAGTTTTATTATCTTTATTGGCATTATTTTTGTCGGCATTTCCTTTGTTAGTGTTAACCTTGTTGGAATTGTCTTTATTGGTAGTACCTTTGTCCGCATTATCCTTACTAGAGTTGTTTTTGTTGGTATTGTCTTTTTTTGCGTCATCTTTATTGACGTTGTTTTTTGGGGCTACAGATAGATTTTTGGGTGAATCTCCACCTCCATTTGAACTGCCGCAGGCTGCTAAAATTGCAACGCAAATACCGCTTAGAACAAAATGAGTAATAGGTGATTTATTTTGAGTGTGCATAAATAATCCTTACTGGTTGAAAAATAAATTCATAGTAGTTTAAGTTTAAATCAGTATGGTCTTACCATTCTGATCTAGACTTGCTACGCAATATTTTAAAAATAATAAGCAGTGATTTCGTAGGTGATAAAAACAAACATAAGCAGTGTTTACGCTATCGTAATATTATAAACAAATACAAATATTCGGGTTTGATTAAGCTCAGTTAAAAATGGTAAATGAGTAATTTGAATGTATTTTTTGCACGAGTAAACTTTGCTATATGAAATTTAAGGATGTCACAGTTGAAGTAAGGAAGAGAGGGGAGGTTTATTCGTTAAGAATTACCATAAAACACAAGGTCGTCTGAAAATCAGTTTTCAGACGGCCTTGTGTTTTATCGGAATGAAACGGGCAACTTATTGGATGCTGCTGCCGATGCGGCTGTAATCGCCGAAATTCATCCACACGAAGAAGGCTTTTCCGACGATAAGTTTGTCGTCTACAAAACCCCAGTAGCGGGAGTCGGCGCTGTTGTCGCGATTGTCGCCCATGGCGAAGTAGCGACCTTCTGGCACTTTGCAGGTAAAGCCGCTGCCGTCTTCGGCGTATTGGCAGTGTTCCAAACCGCTTTGCTCTACGGAATAACCGTTTTCAGGCATGATTTTCATGCGGTAGTTGTCCAGCGAGGGAATGAAGACGGAGGGTTGTCCGGGCTCTTTCAGGATGTTGAAGGTTTTGCCGTTGAGGGTCGTCTGAAAAAGTTCGGGGTTGTGGATGGCGGACGGCTCGGTATCGTCAGGGTAGGAGTAGGTGCCGTTCGGTTGGTCGGGGGCTACTTGTCCGTTGACGGTCAGGACTTTGTCGCGGTATTCGACGGTATCGCCCGGCAGTCCGACGATGCGCTTGATGTAGTTCATTTCAGGCTGGACGGGGTAGTTGAACACGACGACGTCGCCGCGCTCGATTTGTCCGGTCGGAATTAGGACGTTGTTGATAATCGGGGTTCTGATGCCGTAGGAGAATTTGTTTACAAGGATGAAGTCGCCTTTAACCAAGCCGGGACGCATGGAGCTGGATGGGATTTGAAATGGCTCGGCGATAAAGGTGCGCAGGATGAAGACGACGAGGATGATCGGGAAAAAGCCACTCATGTAGTCGGTAAAGTGGGCTTTGTCCTGATGCGACGGGTCTTTTTTCAGACGAGTTTTGTGAATGGCCCAAACGATGCCGGTGAATACGACAAATATCAGCAATACGGCGGTAAAGCTCATGTAAAAAGACAGGATGCCGAAAACGCCGATCATGCACAAAAGATACGCCCATTGCAGGCCGGAGCTCCATTCTCCGTTTTCTTGGCGTTCTTTACTGCTTTTGAAATAAA
>JUNU01000327.1 GCA_001067655.1 Neisseria lactamica | reverse complement strand
GTATCCGCCATCGAGCAGGTCGTTTCCTTCGCCGCCTTGTAGAACGTCATTTCCACTACCTCCGTAAAGATAGTCGCGATCATCGCCGCCCATCAGCAGGTCGTTACCGTCCATGCCGTAGAGCGTGTCATTTCCGCGCCCACCGCTTAAGCGGTTGTTACCGCTGTTGCCTGTCAGGGTGTTATTTGAGTTGTTGCCGAAACCGTAGTTGTTGTCGTAGCCTGTCAGCGTCAGGTTTTCGACGTTGGTTGGGGCGGTGTAGGAAACGCTGCTGTAAATGGTATCGGTCCCTTCAAACCATCCTTCAGT
>JUNU01000326.1 GCA_001067655.1 Neisseria lactamica | reverse complement strand
TTGAGCTAAGGCGAGGCAACGCCGTACTGGTTTAAAGTTAATCCACTATATCGTCTTTACGGTTTTTGTTTTTCCATCTGAATTATTTTTCCCTTATGTCCGTCAAACCTTTATCTTTAAACTTATTCAACTGCTTTGTGCTGATGGTGCTGTTTGTCGTCAGCCTGTCGGTGGGCGTAGGCGATTTCCGCTGGGCGGATGTGTTTCGCTGGGCATTGTCTGACAGCACGGAACTGATGCTGGTCAGCCGCCTGCCGCGCACGTTTGCGATTGTGCTGACGGGGGCGTCGATGGCGGTGGCGGGGATGATTATGCAGATTTTGATGCGCAACCGTTTTGTCGAGCCGTCTATGGTGGGCGCAAGTCAGAGCGCGGCGTTGGGCGTGTTGGTGATGACGCTGGTGTTTCCGGCTGCGGAGCTGACGGCAAAAATGTCGGTGGCGGCTGCGGCGGCGTTGGCGGGGATGTTGGTGTTTATGATGCTGATACGCCGTTTGCCACCGACGGCGCAGTTGATGGTACCACTGGTGGGGATTATTTTCGGTGGTGTTATCGAGGCGGTGGCGACGTTTATCGCGTATGAGTTTGAGATGATGCAGATGTTGAGCGTGTGGCAGCAGGGCGATTTTTCGGGCGTGCTGTTGGGGCGTTACGAATTGCTATGGCTGACGGGCGGCTTGGCATTGGCGGCGTATTTGATTGCCGATCAGCTGACGATTTTGGGCTTGGGCGAGACGGTGAGCGTGAATCTGGGTCTGAACCGGACGGCGGTGTTGTGGGTAGGTTTGGTGATTGTCGCGCTGATTACGTCGCTGGTGTTGGTAACGGTCGGCAATATTCCGTTTATCGGGCTGGTCGTGCCGAACATCATCAGCCGCCTGATGGGCGACAAGCTGCGCCAAAGCCTGCCTGCGGTGGCTTTGCTCGGCGCGTCGCTGGTGCTTTTGTGCGATATTTTGGGACGCGTGATTGTGTTCCCGTTTGAGATTCCGGTCTCAACCGTGTTCGGTGTGTTGGGTACGGTGTTGTTCTTGTGGATTTTGTTGAGGAAGCCTGCCCATGTCGTCTGAAAACAAGCGTAGTGCGCTTCGCTCAAACAAGGTTGCGTTTATGCAGGGTTCTTCCCGTCCGCTGTGGGTGGCGTTCGTCTTGCTGTTGGCGTGTTGTACGCTATTCCTGACTTTGAACATAAAAGGCGATTGGGATTTTGTGTTGCAACTGCGGCTGACCAAACTGGCGGCTTTGCTGTTGGTGGCGTACGCGGTCGGGGTTTCGACCCAGCTTTTCCAAACGCTGACGAACAATCCGATTCTCACACCTTCGATTTTGGGCTTCGATTCGCTGTATGTGTTTTTGCAAACACTTTTGCTGTTTGCCTTGGGCGGGGTGGGCTATACGTCGCTGCCGCTGACGGGTAAGTTCGGCTTTGAACTGGTGATGATGATGGGCGGCTCGCTGCTTTTGTTTTACACGCTCATCCGGCAGGGCGGACGCGATTTGTCGCGCATGATTTTGATTGGCGTGATTTTCGGGATTTTGTTCCGCAGCCTCTCTTCGTTGCTGACGCGCATGATTGATCCGGAGGAATTTACGGCAGCGCAGGCGAATATGTTTGCGAACTTCAATACGGTCCACAGCGAACTTTTGGGCGTAGGCGCGCTGATTCTGCTGGCAAGCGTGGTGGCGGTTTGGCGCGAACGGCACCGTCTGGATGTCCATCTTTTGGGGCGCGACCAAACGATTAACTTGGGCATCAACTACACGCGCAATACCTTGTGGCTGCTGCTTTGGATTGCCGCACTGGTGGCGACGGCGACGGCGGTGGTCGGGCCGGTCAGCTTCTTCGGCCTGCTGGCTGCCGCGCTTGCCAACCATTTCGCCCCAAGCGTGCGCCATAGCGTGCGGCTGCCGATGACGGTGTGTGTCGGCGGTATTTTGTTGGTCGGCGGGCAAACTGTGTTCGAACACCTACTCGGCATGAAGGCGGTGTTGAGCGTGGTAGTTGAATTTGCGGGCGGGCTGGTGTTTTTATATTTGGTGCTGAAGCGCAAACGATAGGTCGTCTGAAAACTTTTCCAGCCTGAATTCGAATGGCGTAAACCACTATTTCCAAACGGTATATTTCGTTTTCCACGCCCTTGGATTTGATGGTGTGAATGAAACTAAATATCGGGTTCTTACTCATATTAAGCATCACTATCAAGGTGCGTACTATGAGTAAAGTGTTGAAATACCGTCCTGATTTGGATGGGATACGGGCATTGGCCGTTTTATCCGTCATCGTATTTCATATCGATCCCAAATGGCTGCCAGGCGGTTTTTTGGGCGTGGATATGTTTTTCGTGTTGTCGGGATACCTGATTACGACCATTATCAGCCGCGAGATTCACGACGGCAGCTTTTCGTTTCTCGAGTTTTACAAACGCCGCGCCAAACGCATCTTGCCGGTCTTTGCCTGTGTATTGCTTTGCACGACGGTCGTTGCTGCCGTATTCTTTTTATCTTTCGATTTGCGCCAATACGTCAAATCCGCCGTCTATGCCTTGCTGTTTGCCGCCAACCTGTTTTTTGCGCGCCGCGGCGGTTATTTTGATGCGGATGCGACGGAAAAGCCGTTGCAGCACATTTGGTCGCTGTCGTTGGAAGAACAGTTTTACTTTATTTTCCCCGCGTTGCTGATTTTGTTTTTCCGTATCAGCAAACGGCGCAATGTGCGGACGTTTATCCTTTTGCTGATTGTCATCAGCCTGTTTTCCGCGCTGTTGCCGACTTTGGGCATGGAGGCGTATTTCCTGCCCCATGTGCGTGCTTATGAGCTGCTTGTCGGTTCGCTTTTTGCCTTCATTCCGCCTGCCGAACAAAACGATAAAGCCAGTACGCCGCTGTTCGGATGGCTGATGATGGCGGTCATCGCCGCCACGCTGGTGTTGCCCTACGGCGTCCTGCCCGGCGCGGGAAACATCGAACGGCTGCTTTGCTGTCTGGCGGTCGGCGGTTTGATTTATTCGGGCAAATCATTGCAGATGCAGGAAGGTTTCAATACGTCCAAACTGTTGAGCCTCAAGCCGGTGGTGTTTGTCGGGTTGATTTCGTATTCGCTGTATTTGTGGCACTGGGTGGTGTTGGCGCTGATGCGCTACATTTATATGGACGCGCAGCTTCCGCTTGCCGCATCGGCGCTGGCTGTCATCATCATGCTGCTGTTGTCGGTGTTGTCTTATTATTTTGTGGAAACGCCGGCGCGGAAGGCGAAGAATTTTACGACGGCGAAATTCAAATGGAGCATGGCGGCTTATTTCGCGCTGCTGATTCCTGCGGCAACCTACCTGATGACCGCCAAACCCGCCGCGTTTGAAAGCAGTTTGTACAAGGCCGATGAAAGCAAAATTTGCGCGGACACGCTGACCAAAACCGACTGCGCCGTCGGCGCGGCAAACCAAAAACCTGAAGTTTTGGTCATCGGCGATTCGCATGCCGCCCATTTGAGCCCGTTCCTCGACATCGTCGGCAAAAAAGAAGGCTGGTCGGCAGACGTCATCACGTCCAACAGCTGCGCCACCGCGTTCGGATTCGTCCTGCCCGACAGCGACCGCCGCGCCGACCGTTGCAATCCGTATAACAGGTTTATCGAACAAAAAACCAAAGACTATCCTGTCATCATCATTTCGCAACGTTGGTTCCTCCATACCGCCAAACCGGAATTTTTGGAACGGTTCAACACAATGCTGGAGGATTTGGTGAAGGCGGGCAAAAAAGTGTACGTTTTGGCCGATACGCCCATGGACGGGCAGCTGCCGTTGCGGCGTTATTACCTGAGACAAAAGCTCGGCATCGACATCAATTATGTTTCAGAGGATAAAAAGGCAGAAATCCGCGATTCCGCCAAGTCGGAAGACGAAGTCGAAAAAATCGTGAAGCAGCACCGCGGCGTGCAGTGGGTGGACTTTATGCAGTACATCCCCGCGGACAAACTTATAGACGGGCTGCCGGTGTATTTCGATACCAACCACCTCAACCCGTTCGGTTCAAGTAAAATTGCCGAAATGTTTATCAACGATAAACGCACCCTGTTGAAATAAGCACAAAGGTCGTCTGAAAACAGATTCAGACGACCTCTTTAAAGCAAAAGGATACCGTATGACTCAAGAACACTTTCCCGAATTTTTCGAGCAAGCCCCGACGCTGACTGTCCAAGACGCGCTCGCCGAATTTCTCGGCGCGGCAGAGGAGGGCATCATGCAGTATCGCTACGCCGATGCCGTCCGCCTGTGCGGACACTCCTGTCCCACCGTCGCAGGCGCGTACCTCATGACGCTTAAAGGCCTGAAAGCACTTTACGGCAGCGACCTGCCGCAGCGCGGCGGAATCGAAGCCGCCATGCAGGGCGCGCGCGACGAAGGCACGGTCGGCGTTACCGCATCCGTCGTCCAACTCTTAACCGGCGCCGCTCCCGAAACCGGCTTCGGCGGCGTCGGCCCGCAAGGACGCTTCGCCCGCCGCAACCTGTTGAGTTTCGATGCCGACATCGAAGGCACGCTGACCCTGCGCCGCAAAGACAACGGCAAAACCGTCGCCGTCAGCCTCAACGCCGCCATGCAGCCCTTCGCCCCCGAAATGCGCGACATCATGCCCAAAGCCGTCAGCGGCACCGCCACCGCAGAAGAACTCAAACGCTTCGGCGAACTCTGGCAGGCGCGTGTCAAGGCCTTCTTGATTGATTTGGCAGACAATCCCCAATTCGTCATCGTTCGCGAAATCTGAAGCCCATCCTTTTCAGACGACCTCTCATATTCGGAGGTCGTCTGAAAACAAATCCACACATCACACCCATCATGATTACCATCCGCAACGTCAGCTTCCACATCGGCGGCAGCCCCATCCTCGACAACGTCAGCCTCGACATCCCCGAAGGCGGCATCACCGCGCTCATCGGCCCCAACGGCGCCGGCAAATCCACGCTCCTCTCCTTCATGGCGCGCCTCCGCCCGCTGGAGCAGGGCAGCATCAGCTACGCCGGCAAAGATGTTTCGACCACGCCTACCGCCGAGCTGGCAAAAACGCTCTCCATCCTGACCCAAGAAAACAGCGTCATGAGCCGAATCACAGTTCGCGACCTGCTCATGTTCGGGCGTTATCCCTACCACCAAGGCAGACCGACCCCCGAAGACCTCGCCATCGTCGAAAACGCACTTTCCGAGTTCAAACTGGACAGCTTCGCCAACCGCTACCTGACCGAACTCTCCGGCGGACAGCGCCAACGCGCCATGATTGCCATGGTTTTCTGCCAAAGCACCGATTACGTCCTCTTGGACGAACCGCTCAACAACCTCGATATGTACCACGCCCGCGCCCTCATGCAGCTGCTCCAGCGGCTGACCCGCGAACACAAGCGCACCACCGTCGTCGTCCTGCACGACATCAATCAAGCCGCCGCCTATGCAGACCACGTCGTCGCCATGAAAAACGGACAAGTCGCCATGACCGGCACGCCGAACGACATCTTTACCGCTGAAAATATTAAAGATTTGTTTGATATGGATGTGGACGTATTGGACTATCAGGGTAAGAAACTGGTTATCCATCATGTTTGAGGTGCGGATGCGAAAAGGTCGTCTGAAAAGTTTTCAGACGACCTTTTGTTATATCCATCCTATTGGGGTTGCTATGGTAGATTGATAGCGAACCAAACTTGAATAGGCGCGGCGTTGCTTCACCTCGGTTCGCAGAGAACCGTTTCCTAAAGTGCCGAAGCAGCTTAGAAAATCGGTCTCGTACGATTTGTACTGTCTGCGGTTTCGCCGCCTTGTCCTAATTTAAACTTAATCGACTTTATCTCGTTATTTCCGTTTTACAGGAACTTGGCGGCAAGGTATCCGGCAGCCACCAAGCCGAACATGGCAAGAATACCCAATACGCTGATCAGGATATAAGTGTTCTTTTTGGATTGCAAAGCAGCCAATTGGGGATCTTCACCCAATTCTTGGCGGAGTTTGCTTTCCAGTTCCGAGCGGATTTGTTTACGTAGGAGTTTTTCTTCACGCTCTTTTTCAATTTGCAGCTTATGGGCGATTTCCGCTTGTTTTTTATGCTCAAACGCCACCCGTTCCTGCCATTCGATGCGCTTGCGCTGGATGATTTGCTCGGTTGCGCTGGCAAGGTGGAAATGGCAGACGGGACATTCCGTCGCCTCGTGATCCTCAATCAGGGTCAAACATACGGGACACTGGCGGATTTCAGGAGCCGCTTCTTCCTGCTCTTCGCCACTAAGATCCAGCTCCAATTCCATCGATTGACGGACGATGACATCCAAACCTAAATAATTGAAATATTGTTGGGCGTTTTCACGTTCGTCTTGGGTACAGTTTTCAGCGATAATGGCTTGCGGACGCTCGGCAAGCGCTTGAACCAAATCTTCGGCTTCTTTTTCCGGCAGATTATCGTACAAACAGGCGTTGATTCGCTCGCGGTCGACATCGGGCGGATAAGAAACATAAACGTCGTAAAGTTTATCTTGTTTCTTCATTGTGATCCCATGAGATATAAAATCCTGCTTTGTCATCTGAAGGCAGGTATTTAGTGTCGGTTTTGTTATAAAGTATAGATTATTATTCGTCTATTTGTCTTAACCGAAGGATAAAGGGTATTTTATTCGGCTGAAATAGTATAAATGACCGATTCTGACCGATTATAGTATATTAATGAATATTACCAAATGGAACTATGAATTATAAGATAGATGTTATTGCTTTGAAAGCATATCAATCTAAAAGGCCGCCTGAGTGAACAGACGGCCTTTTTTAGAAAACGGCGTATTAGACGGAAAATGAAGAACCGCAACCGCAAGTGGTCTCCGCATTCGGATTGCGGATAACGAATTGGGAACCTTGCAGGCTTTCGGTGTAGTCGATTTCCGCGCCGACCAAATATTGATAGCTCATCGGATCGACCAGGAAAGTCAGCCCGTTTTTTTGGATTTCAAAATCGTCATCGTTTTTGATTTCGTCAAAGGTAAATCCGTATTGGAAACCTGAGCAGCCGCCGCCGTTGACGAATACGCGCAGTTTTAAGTCGGGATTGTTTTCTTCGGCAATTAAATCAGCTACTTTGGTGCAGCAGCTTTCTGTAAAAATGATAGGGCTTTCGTCTGACATGATGTGATTCCTTTTATATGAATATTGCCAGTATTGTCGCGCAAACGGATTCTTGAAGCAAGAAGAGGGTGTTGCGGGTCGGGCGGCAATATCTGTTAACCGCTTACATGGCTGCAATCTCGAAAAATTTCAATAGGCAGGCGGACAGCCTTTACACCGTCTGTCCTGTTAAAAAATAGGAAAACATGAATTCAGGTCGTCTGAATACAACGTAGATCAGATAATCCGTCCAAACCATTCCACGCGGCCGATGATGGCAACATCTTCGGTCATTTTGTTTAAATCGATTTCAAAGGCCGGATAGGCTTCGTTGGCGGAGATGACGTTGACGATGCCGCCGGGTATGACTTGCAGCCGTTTCACCAAAAGATTTTCATTGATACGCAGAACATATAACCCATCGCGCGGGGTGGTTTCGCTGCGGTTGATGAGGATGGTATCCCCGTCGTTCAGGACGCCTTCCATAGAATCGCCTTTGACGGAAATGACCGACAGGTTTTTGGTGTCGCGGGTAACGTAGTTTTCAATCCAGTAACGGCGGAATGCCATGGTAAACATG
Source organism: Neisseria lactamica (assembly GCA_001067655.1). Classification (GTDB taxonomy): domain Bacteria; phylum Pseudomonadota; class Gammaproteobacteria; order Burkholderiales; family Neisseriaceae; genus Neisseria; species Neisseria lactamica_B. The sequence continues at coordinate 3,441 of JUNU01000326.1, read as the reverse complement.
GGTTTTTCATCGCCGACAAGCTGTCCGTGTCCTGCGGCGGCGTGGATATCGTAGCGGGGGACAAAGATAAATTCGTCAATATCGACCGGATTGCCCAACGTGTCGTAAGCGGTGGCTTTGGGCAGCTCGGAGTTGGGAAACGGCTCGCCTTCACCCGTCAGAAGCCAGTCTATGCTGCATCCCTTGAGTTGTTTGATTTTTTTCAGGGTTTCGGATTTGGGTAATCCGCCCTCGTTCCAGATACGGCTGAAGCCGGCAATAGTCATATCGATATCAGCCGCGATTTTGGCTTGTCGTGCTTCATCTTTCCATAGAAAAGCCAGTCTGTCTTTAAAGGTATCCATGTTGTTCCTTTGGTTTAAGTGTGATTTTTAATACACTTTGAATGATTGATGTGTATTTTACCTTAGTTTTTATCAAATTGTAAGAAAAATATTAGTCAAGCTAAGAAAAAGTATTGCTGTTTTTGTTTTTTCTGAGTATTATGTGCTTATTGTTAGATTAATCGAATAATTTCGGTTTAGAAATACCTTTATTTTAACTTTGTGTCTTGGTTTTGATGCTTTGTTCTGATTAATCTGATTTTTTAGACTGAATTATGTTTTATTTGAGTGTGTTTTAGATTTTGTTGGAGGCTGTGAAAATGACTCGTTATCGTAAAAATGCTTGGTTGGTTCTGACGGCTTTTGTATTGGGTTTTTTGGCGTTTCCTTTCAGCTATTCGCAAGCGCATCAATCCGATATCAGCGTTTCGGCACAAGAGTGCGAGCAGTTGAATAATTTGGTTTTGGAAAATATGAACGGGCAGCAGCAAGTATTTGCGCGCGAGTGTGATACGGTTGAGGCTTCGCATGATTGGGAGCAGCAGTACGGCAATTTGAATGAAGAAGAATTGGTTGCCGGTATTGTGTATGAGTGAGTGGCTGTGAGGCTTTAAAGCTGGAGGCAGGCTGCTTTGCAGAGAGGTTCTTGAGTTTGTATCGTGGATAAGTCAGAGTAAATCTGTGTTGTGCGGTCAAAGTTCATTGACTATACACTCTTTAGGTTTTTGGCTTTTATAGACATTTGCCATCGTGGTTGTTGATGAGGGGTCGTCTGAAAACGCTGTAAGTTGTTTTCAGACGACCCCTTTAGATGGATGAAAATCCCTCTTGTTCGGAATGACCGTATACATCAGGGGAGTAGCGGGGCGTTTTGCAGACCGAGTTGTTCGTCAAAACCGAACATGAGGTTCATGTTTTGAATAGCTTGTCCTGCTGCGCCTTTCACTAAATTATCGATGACGGACAAGGCAATCCAAACATCGGATTGCGGCGCTTGCTGGATGCTGATGCGGCACAAATTGGCTCCGCGGACGCTGCGTGTTTCGGGTGTGGAACCGGCAGGAAGGATATCGACAAAAGGATTGTCCCGATAATATTCGCGAAGTATTTCCTCAGGATGGCAGCCGTCCTCAAGATGCAGATAAAGGGTGGCGTGCATACCGCGAATCATAGGCGTGAGGTGCGGAGTGAAGACAAAACCATCGGCGATGTTTGTCTGCAATGATTGGATGGTTTGTTTGATTTCGGGAAGGTGGCGGTGTCCGCCGATGCCGTATGCTTTGAAATTGTCACCCGCTTCGCAGAGGAGTGAACCGATGTTGCCTTTGCGTCCTGCGCCGGAGACGCCGGATTTGCAGTCGGCAATCAATGGCATGTGTGCTTTCAGACGACCTTGTTGCAACAAAGGCAATAAGGGCAGTGAAACGCAGGTGGGATAGCAGCCGGGGTTGGCGACGATGCGTGCGTTGGCAATGGCGTCGCGGTTCATTTCGCTTAATCCGTATACGGCTTGCGGGATAATATCGGGGCTGGCGTGGCGCATACCGTACCATTGTTCCCATGTCGGGATGTCTTGGATGCGGAAGTCGGCGGATAGGTCGACGATACGGACGTTTTGGCTTAGAAGGGCGGGTGCTTCTTTCATGGCGACGCCGTTGGGCGTGGCAAAGAACACGACGTCACATTGCTCCAGTCGGGCTTGGTCCAGCGTTTGGAAAGTTAAGTCGTAAATGCCGCGCAAACTGGGAAAGTAATCGGCAATGGCAATGCCCGCTTCGCTCCTGCTGGTAATGGCGGTTACTTCGACATTAGGGTGCGTGCTGAGCAGGCGGAGCAATTCTACGCCGGTATAGCCTGTTGCGCCGACGATGCCGGCTTTGATTTTTTTATTCATGATTTCTCCGTTGAGTGGGCTTTGAATATAGAGGTTTAGTTTAAGGGGATGAGGGTCGTCTGAAAAGGGGGAGAGGGGGAATACGGCATGTTCTGACGATTGACCGTGTGGAAATCAGTATTCGTCTGACGGCATCCCTTAGTCTTTAGAAACGCTGATGGTGTGTTTGACGTGTTTTAAATTTGCCACGATGGTAAACGTCATCATCACCAGCAAAGCCCACGAACTCCATTTGCTGATGTGTACCGATGCCCATGCACCGATTTGGTTGGGATAACGCCAAACGCCGAACAAAGTCCCCAAATTTTCCGCCAGCCAAATGAAAAAACCGATCAGGACGAAAGACAGCAGCAGCGGCATTTTTCGGGTAGTGTCATAGGGCGTGTATAAAACAGTTGTCCGCGCATACAGCCCGAGTGCGAATGCGGCGATATACCAGCGGTAGTCGCCGAGATAGTGATGGGTGAAAAAATTGACGTAAATTGCCAGTGCGCACAATGTACTCAACCAATACGGCGGATGGCTTTTGATTCTGATATTAAAGAGCCGCCAAGCCTGAATGATGTAGCTGCCGACCGCCGCATACATAAAGCCTGCAAACAGCGGCACGCCGCTGATTTTGGTGTATGCCTCGTCCGGATAGCTCCAAGACTGGATGTCGCCCGATGTTTTGAACCACTCCAAAGCAAAGCCCACCAAGTGAAACAGCGTAATCGATTTCACTTCGTCCCACGTTTCCAGCTTGAAATACAGCATCGCAGCCTGCACGGAGACTGCAAAAATCAGCAGCAGGTCATAGCGTGAAATCCCCAGCCAGCCTGTTTTCGGAATCAGGAACATGGCGATGAAAAACAAACCGGCAAACAAACAGGCGCGCGCTTCTTTCAGTCCGAAAAACCAAAATTCGACCGCAAAACGCCGCCAACCGCGCAAATCATCCCGTTTCGGGTGTTCCATTAGCCAAGTATCCAGTTTGCCCAACATATTTTCAGACGATCTTCAGATTTACAAAGTGACGGAATATAACGGAAATGGGAAAGGGATGGGATATGCTATGACGAACGGCAATGCTGGGAGATAGGGCGATGAGGGGTCGTCTGAAAGCGTGCGTGATGTTTGGCATTTTTGAGCGATAGGATGGGGTAGAACAATGAGCCTGCGGTTTGTCGATTATAGTGGATTAAATTTAAACCAGTACGGCGTTGCCTCGCCTTGCCGTACTAT
>JUNU01000325.1 GCA_001067655.1 Neisseria lactamica | reverse complement strand
AGCACCCGACGGCTGGCTGGTACTTAGTATGGAACACAGCGGCAGCCGCGATACCGCCTACAGCCACACCTTTACCGCCATTCCCGCCCAACTCACCTTCCGTCCCGAACGTACCACACCGCGCCCCCATATCGCCGGCACACTGCCCGCACGGGTGACCGCGGCAGAGAACTGCACCTACGCCTACATCGACGACATGGGGCGCTACCGCGTCAAACTGCCGTTTGATTTGGACGAATGGAGTCCCGGCGGAGAAAGCCGTCCCGTCCGACTCGCCAAACCCTATGCCGGTCCCGAATACGGCATCCACTTCCCCCTGCACGAAGGCACCGAAGTCATGCTGTCCTTCGTCCAAGGCAACCCCGACCGCCCGTATATCTCCGGCGTCATGCACGACAGCGCCCATCCCGACCACATCCCTGCCGATTGGAACACAAGGAACGTCATCCGTACCTGGGCGAACAACAAACTCAGG